>DMKG01000117.1:6725-7125 GCA_003454415.1 Alphaproteobacteria bacterium | reverse complement strand
TCGAACATGCAGCGCTGCGGCCAACCGGGTTTATAGCCTGGGCCTGTGATCTCTATTCCGCCGCCGCCGTTTCCACCGGCTTGCCCGGGGCGGTGGCGGGACGGATGGTGCGGAAACGCGCGATCATCATATAGACCGTCGGCAGGATGAAAAGCGTCAGCAGGGTGCCAAGACTGATGCCTCCAAAAATGACCCAGCCGATTGCCTGACGGCTTTCCGCCCCGGCGCCACTTGCATAGCACAAAGGCAACGCCCCCATGATCATGGCGCCAGAGGTCATGAGGATGGGGCGCAGCCGTAGTGAGGCGGCCTCTATCACGGCTTCACGGATGGATTTGCCCTCGGCCCGCAACTTGTTGGAAAAATCGACAATCAGAATGCCGTGCTTGGTGATCAGGCC
>DMKG01000117.1:6032-6544 GCA_003454415.1 Alphaproteobacteria bacterium | reverse complement strand
ATGCCGTGCTTGGTGATCAGGCCCACCAGGGTGACCAGTCCGATCTGACTGTAGATGTTCAGTGTGCCCCCAACAAGTTTCAGCGCCAGCAGCGCCCCCGTCATGGAAAGTGGCACAGTCAGCAGGATCACGATGGGATCGATAAAGCTCTCGAACTGTGCGGACAGAACCAGATAGATGAACAGCACCGCCAGAATGAAGATGAAATAGATCTCGGAACTGGCGGAATGATATTCCCTCGACTGGCTGATGAAGTCGATCTGCCAGGAAGAGGGAATATTTTCCCTGGTGATGGTTTCCAGCTGCTCCAGCGCTTCACCCAATGTGTAGCCCGGCGCCAATGTGGCGTTGATTTCAGAGGAGTGCATCTGATTGAAGCGCACCAGCTCGCGCGGGGCGACGGATTCTTGCACATCGACCAGATTGGAGAGCTGGATCATGCGCCCGTCCCCCCCGCGCACATAAATCCTGGCCAGGTCGTCAGGATTGGTGCGATCGATATCCGCCATCTG
>DMKG01000117.1:4453-5819 GCA_003454415.1 Alphaproteobacteria bacterium | reverse complement strand
CTGCACGATCACGTCATATTGCTTGCCTTCACGTTTGAAGCGGGTGACCTTGCGTCCGCCCAGCATGGTTTCCATGGTGCGCCCGATGGTCGCTACCTCGACGCCTGCGTCCTGCACCTTGTCGCGGTTTACGGTGACATTCAGTTCCGGCTTGTTCAGTTTCAGATTGGTGTCGATATTGACGAAGCCCGGATATTTGCGCAATTCACCTAGGACGTTCTGGGTGATGCGCTCGATTTCCTCATAACTGTCCGTAGACTGCAATACGATCCATAACGGCCGGGATAACGGGCTTTGCCCAAGCGAGGGCCGGTTCATGGGAAACGCCATGAAGCCGGTCAGACTGCCCAGCTTGCCGGACAATTCCTTCACGATATCCATCTGGCTGCGGTCACGCTTATCCCATTCCTTGAGATTGAGATAGGTATTGCCGTTATTGACGATAGGCATGCCCATCACCATGAATGAACTCTCAATCTCCGGTACGGTGCGGTAGATTTCGTCGGTCATCCTGCCAAACCGGTCCATATAATCAATGGTGGCGCCTTCCGGGGCGATATACACCCCGATAATGCTGCTCCGGTCCTCAACCGGGGTGAGTTCGCGTTTGAGGGAAAGAAACAGTCCGGCTCCGGCAAGAATGAACAGCCCCGCGATCCCCAAGATCAGTGCGCGCCGGGAAAGAATGCGGTCCAGAAGGCGTTTGTATCCGCTGGTGGCGCTGACCAGCGCATTCTCGATCCCGGTGTAGAGACGTCCATGATTTTCTTCATGCCGGAGCAGGCGTGAGCACATCATCGGCGTCAGCGTTAGGGCTACGAAACCCGATATCAGCACGGTTGCGGCGAGAGTCCAGGCGAACTCGACGAACAGGCGCCCGCTTCGCCCGGTCAGAAAGCCGATAGGCGCGTAAACCGCCGCCAGTGTTATGGTCATGGCGATGATGGCGAAACCGATTTCCCGGCTGCCCTGGAAGGCCGCCTGCATCGGCGGCACGCCATCCTCGATGTGCCGGAAGATGTTCTCAAGCATGACGATCGCATCGTCCACCACCAGACCGACAGCCAGCACCATGGCGAGAAGCGTCAGAGTATTGATAGTGAAGCCTAGCGCCGCAATAATCGCAAACGACGCCATCAGAGAAGCGGGAATCGTCACCAGCGGGATGAAAGTCGCGCGGGGGGTCCGCAGGAACAAGAGCACGATCAGACCCACCAGCAAAACTGCTTCAAGAATTGTCCAGTAAACCGCCTCGATGGAACGTTCGATGAAGACGGAGGTGTCGAATCCAACCTTGATCTGCATACCCTCAGGCAGTGTGGGATTGATCTTATCGATCTCCGCCCGTACGGCGCGCGCGATCGAA
>DMKG01000117.1:4024-4241 GCA_003454415.1 Alphaproteobacteria bacterium | reverse complement strand
CGTACGGCGCGCGCGATCTCCAGGGGATTTCCCGTGGACTGTTTCACGATGCCAAGACCGACGGATGTGCGTCCATTGTAACGGACGAGGCTGCGTTCTTCTTCCGGCGCGAGCCCCACCCGGCCCACATCGCGGATACGCACGGGATAGCCATCCGCCTCTTTCACTATTACGGATTCGAACTCCGCTGGTTCCCGCATGTCGGTTTCCGACAGAA
>DMKG01000117.1:3585-3741 GCA_003454415.1 Alphaproteobacteria bacterium | reverse complement strand
CCGCATGTCGGTTTCCGACAGAACACTGAATTCCATCTCCTTGCTTTCAATTCGGCCGGAAGGAATTTCGATGTTCTGGGCGCGCAGGGCGTTTTCGACATCCTGGGCCGTCAGATTGTAGGCGGCAAGACGCGCCGGATCGAGCCAGATGCGCAT
>DMKG01000117.1:0-3358 GCA_003454415.1 Alphaproteobacteria bacterium | reverse complement strand
CGGATCGAGCCAGATGCGCATGGAAAAACGCCGGGCGCCGAAGATCCGCACCTCCGCTACGCCCGGCAGAGCCTGCAGACGGTCCTTGGCGTAGAGTTCTGCGGCTTCGGTCAGTTCCATCTGCGAATGACGGTCGCTGGAAAGGCTGTTGCCCATGATGGGGTCGGCGTCCGCTTCAATCCTCTGCACCAGCGGTTCGTCGATTTCATCCGGGAGTCTGTTACGTCCCCGGCCTACCCGGTCGCGCACATCATTGACCGCTGCGTCGATATCCCGGGACAGATGAAAATTGATGGCGATCTGGCTCAGCTCCTGGCGCGAGACCGAGCGGATATAATCGATCCCCTCGATCCCCGCGAGCACTTCCTCCAGCACGCGCGTGACCTGACTTTCCATGATTTCAGCGCTGGCGCCTGTATAGGTCGTCGACACCAGCACGATGGGCGGATCGATATTCGGATATTCGCGCACGGAGAGCCGGTCAAAGCTGATCAGACCCAGAAGAACCAGAAACAGGCTCATCACAACGGCCAGCACGGGTCTGCGAATGCAGAGTTCCGGTAGTGAGTTTCCGCCCATCACATATGCCCCTTACGAGGTGGGTTTGGCGTCGCTGACCGCAGTCAGCGGCCGGCCATCCTGAAGCTTGAAGTTTCCTTCCAGTACTATCTCATCCGAAAGCGTGACGCCGGAAAGGATTTCAACCCTGCCTTCCCTGCGCAGGCCTGTAGTCACTTCAACGCGTACGGCCTTGCCATCCGCCACCTTGTAGACGAAGCGCTTGTCGCCAATGGGAAAAACTGCGGTTTCTGGGAGCATAATCGCATCCTCGCGCTGGTTCAGCACAAGATTGACCCGCGCAAACATGCCGGGGCGCAGGGCGTGCTCCTGATTTTCCACGGTCGCCCGCAGAATAACCGCCCGGCCGTTCGGGTCAATCAGAGGATCGATAGCGTAGACGGCGCCCTTGAAGGATTTTCCCGGCAGGGCGTCAAGAAGCACCGTGATGTCCTGTCCGGTCTTCAATACCGCAGCGTGAATTTCGGGTATCCGGAAATCCACTTTTACCGGATCGATGCTTTCGAGATTGACCACTTCGTCGCCGGGTTTGACATAATCGCCAGGGCTGACGTGGCGCAAGCCAAGAATGCCATCGAAGGGGGCGATGATAGCGGTCTTTTCCAGCATGGCCTGCGCAAGGGCGGCGTTGGCTTCCGCCACACGCAACTGGGCCAGCGCCTCGTCACGCGCGCGCGCAGAGGTGTTTCCACGCTTGAAGAGATCGCTCGCGCGATCGAAATTCGCCTTGGAGAGCGCCAGTTGCGCCTGGGCCTGCTGCAATTCCGCCCGATCGACGCTGTCATCCAAGCGGATCAGCAACTCTCCCTTGGCGACCGGTTCGCCTTCATTGAAAGCAATTTCAGATACACGCCCGCTGATTTCCGGTTGAATCACAACGGATTCATTGGAGCGCAGACTGCCTACGGCGCTGATCTCATAGATTAAAGGCGCTGTCTGCGGATGGCCTACCAGCACGGTGGGTGGTGGAGGCCCTGCTGGACCGCCTGAGCCGCCGGGAGCAGGGCCACTGAAGGCGTAATAGAGGCCAACGAGCGCCAGCACGCCCAGAACAGCCGCTAGCATGCGCAGGGGGACGGAAAATTTTCCGGGTAAGGTTGATTGCAACGTATCGGTCCGATTGTAAGTTAAAAGCAAAAAATGAAATATATTTCATGCTGACAATGTCATACATTATCTTACGCCAGTCTTGTATAGTCACCGCGTCAGCTAACAATTTTGTCAGAAATATGCGCCAATACTGGAGTAGAATTAAAGACCCGCCTAATTGACTACAAATTATGCAGCCGCCCTCACCATTATAAGCATCTGATAATGAAAAGTACAATCAGCTTGGTTAAGAAATTGACTATTTCTTTCCTCGGTTCTGTCTCACGCCTCCCGCCGTCTCTCTTCGCCATCTGGGGCGTGGACGCAATGCGCACGCTGTGGCAAGAGTATGAAACTGGTATCTAATCTGGGCTGGTGGTCATGAAACTATGTGACGCGGACATTGAACGGCATCTGGATGCCGGGCTTCTGAAGATCAGCCCGCGCCCGGAGCCCGCTCGTATTACTGGGGCGTCGGTTGATCTCACCCTCAGCGGGAAGTTCCGCATTTTCGATTATCATGCGGCCCCGGTTATCGATCTGGGCGGCCCACGGGCGGAGCTGGATGCGCAGGTCGAGCGCATCACCCGCGCCGAGGTCAACATCCCGGAGGGAGAGGCGTTCTACCTTCACCCTGGAGAATTGGCGCTGGGGGTCACCATAGAGGAGGTGGAGCTTCCGGATACGATCGCAGGCTGGATCAATGGGCGCTCCAGCCTGGCGCGGCTGGGGCTGATGGTGCATATCACGGCGCATGGGGTCGATCCCGGGTTTGCCGGGCCGCTGGTGCTGGAGTTCTTCAATGCGGGTAAGGTGCCGCTCGCCCTCCGTCCGGGCATGCGCATCTGCTCCATCAGTTTCGAGCCGCTGTCCGGCCCTGCAAGGCGTCCCTATAACAAACGTCCGGACGCCAAATATCTGCACCAGCAGGGCGCCGTGGGAAGCCGTATCAGTGCGGATAAATAGACCGCCCGCACTTGTAAAGAATGATGGGCTGAGAAGCCAATAACCAGGGAGAGACGTCATGTATCATCCAGCATTGAAAACGCCCCTTTGTGACATGCTCGGGATTGAATATCCCATCATCCAGGCAGGTATGGGCTTTGTCGCGCGCGGACCGCTTGCAGGGGCTGTATCGGCGGCTGGCGGGCTCGGCTGTATCGGCGCCGGAACAATGAGCCCGAAGGAGTTGGCGGCGGAAATCGCCATTGTGCGGGAGATGACGGACAGACCCTTTGCGGTCGATCTGCTGTTCGCCACCGCCGGCGGCAAAAGCGCGCAGATGTTCAGCACCGACACCCAGGCGCTGATCGAAGTCGTGTTCAACGAGAAAGTGCCCGTGCTGGTAAGCGGACTGGGCAATCCTGGCCCGATCGTGCCAGAGGCCCATGCGGCGGGCATGAAGGTTCTGAGCCTGACAGGCAGTACGAAAAACGCCATGCGCCTTGCCGCCAGCGGCGTCGATGCGGTGATCGCGCAAGGGTATGACGGCGGCGGCCACACCGGCAGCGTCGGCACCATGACCTTGCTGCCATCGGTGCTCGATGCGGTCGATATTCCTGTGCTGGCGGCGGGCGGTCTTGCCGATGGGCGGGGGCTTGCGGCTGCCCTCGCCATGGGCGCCATCGGCGCGTGGATGGGGACCCGTTTCATCGTCACGCCAGAGGCCTGGGGGCATGACAATTACAAG
>DMKG01000073.1:15528-17013 GCA_003454415.1 Alphaproteobacteria bacterium | reverse complement strand
AGTTCCGCGCCCGTGACGAAAGAGGCCTCATCCGAACACAGATAAAGCGACCCGCGCGCAATTTCCTCCGGCTGGCCGAAGCGGCCCATGGGGTCTTCTCTATCAGGTCTATCAGGCCAGCTAAAAGCGTATACGGAAAAACCTTCTTTTTTTAAGCTGTTCCAGTCATATTATCTGAATAAATTACCTGAATAAATCAGCTTATTCAGCAAAGAAAGAATTTTTTGATTTTTAATAAAGAAAAATCTTATGATTATCCGCGTTTAACCATCCCTAACAGGGACTGAACGTATTAGCTGTAATCCACATATTTTGAGAGGAGGATTGTCATGTTTCTAGCTCAACGTCCGCTCTGCAAGAATCGGTACAGTTTTTCAGGATTTACTAAGATAGCCCTCTGCGCCGTAGTGCTGGGTGCGGCGCTTGGCCTGTCCAGGACGGCCTCTGCAATGGTGGTGACGTGCGGAGGGGGAGGGGTGGTCGTCGTTACGCCAGATGTGCTGGACGCCACACTGTTCGGTGTTGTTGCAAACTGCAATGGGTCACGATTTGACGGCACTGCGCAGAAAATTGACACCGGTACGCCCAGCGACCTGCTTGTGAGGGGTATTTGGACGCGCACCGCCCCCAGAGCGGTTGGCGAAGTCACGGATACCCTTACCTTCATGAGGGACGATTATACGTTACCGAATTCTAAAACCGCTACTGCATGGCATGAGTTACATGGTTTCATGAGCCTTCCTAGCGACCCGGTGAATGCTTTGGCAGAGCTTAGCGTGAATGGCGTCCTTGATAAAACCTTTACCCCAGGCGTATCAACGGGCTTGTTGGGACATGGTGTGTCGTTTGATTTAATTTCAGAATTTACACATGATATACCGGACGGGCCTTTATGGAAGCGCGCCGCTACCTATTCCTGGAAGTTTAACGCCTTTACCGACATAGGCGATCGCATCGTTTTCAATGCCACCGGTCATAATTATTGGAAAGCCGTTCCTGAGCCTTCTGCCCTATCCCTCTTTGGGCTAGGGATCGCTGGCGTCTGCGCCATGCAATGGCGCAAAAAGCGACTGGCTGCCTGAACCCATCGTCATTCGCCAGAAAAAACATAACCCGGTTTGGACTATGTTTTTCACTCAGGAACAGCGATGCGCATCACCTGCGTAAAGGCCGTTAATGTTGACGGTCTGCAAGCGTCTGGGAGCACATTTTCTCCCCAGACGCCAGGCTAGAGACCATTTCGACCTTGTACTTGTCGTAAAAGGACAGCTTCAGGCCGGACCCCATGCCGGTTTCCAAGACGCGGCCCCGCGCCAGGGGCGCCGCTTTTTCCCTCTGGCGCATGATGGGCTGCATGCCGCAGGCGCAGTTGATGAACTTGGGTAAGACGTATTTCTCATACAGGCCCATTTGCGCTCCCTGCTGACTTGTTGCGTTGATCTATTGCGCCGTCCAACCGCCATCGATGACGAGTTCCGCGCCCGT
>DMKG01000073.1:7422-15228 GCA_003454415.1 Alphaproteobacteria bacterium | reverse complement strand
ACGAAAGACGCCTCATCCGAACACAGATAAAGCGACCCGCGCGCAATTTCCTCCGGCTGGCCGAAGCGGCCCATGGGGGTCTTTGCGACCAGTCCAGCGGCGAACGCGTCCGGCATCCCCTGTATGATTGGCGTCTTGATGATGCCGGGGTGCACGGAATTGATGCGAACGCCCTGGCCTGCGTATTCCAGCGCCGCCGCCTTGGTCATCAGCCGCACAGCCCCCTTCGATGCGTGATAGGAGAGCATGTCCGGGCTGCCGATAATTCCGTAAACGGAAGAAATATTGACGATCGCCCCGCCGCCCGCCTTCAACATTTCAGGAATGACGGCGCGCATGCCATACCACACCCCGGTCTGGTTGACGGCGATGGTTCTGTCCCAGCTGGCCTGGGATTCATCCGTGACGCCGCCCAATGAGCCTATGCCGGCATTATTGATCAGCGTCGTCAGCTTCCCATACATTTCAACCGCTTTTCTGACGGCGTCATTCCAGCTCTGCTCGCTCGCGACGTTCAGGGCGGTAAAGGCGGCCTGACCGCCGCTATTGGTGACGCCAATGCCGTCGGCCACCTCTTTACCCAGTTTCTCCTGTACATCGCCGATCAGCACTTTTGCGCCCTCCGCTGCGAAGATGCGGGCATGGGCGGCGCCAATTCCGCTGGCGCCCCCGCTGATCAGTACGACTTTCCCTTCAAGTCTCCCCGCCATGCCTGCCCCCTATTTCCTGAAATAATTGCAGGGATTATTGGTGGTCATCGTGCTGATCTTCGCATCCGGCACGCCAGCCTTGCGCAGGGCCGGCAGGATGTTGCGGCTGATATTGGTGAAGTTCCAGTTGGGCGACCCCTTCATCATATCCGCAAGCACGCCCGTATTTCGCCCACGCCAGCAGTGCACCGCGTCATGGGAAAGCATGATGCGATCGAAACCCACACCGAGCAGGCCGATCAGCGAGGCCAGGCGCATCTTGTCGGAACAGATCGTCTCGATCCCAAAACGGTCAAAACCCAGCCAGGCGCCCCGTTGCAGAATGTCGAAATAATAATGCATATCGCCAACGCCGCAGGCGTGTCCGATCATCACCTTGTTGAAATCGACCTTTTCTTCCTCGAAGATGTCGAGGGTCTCACGCCCGAAGGGTTCGACCTCGCTGTTGTGGCACAGAATAGGGGCGCCGGTTTTTCTGTGCGCACGGGCGGCGGCGCGCAGGCAATTGATTTCCGATTTCGCGATACCCGCCCCGGGCGGCGTGATGCCGGGAATGCCGCCAGTCGCCGTCTTGATGATTCCGGCCTTGATCCCTGTCTTGCCGATGCCTTCCTCGATCTCACGGGTATAGATTTCGGCGATTCCGTCAATATCCATCAGACGGAAATGCTGCGGAATGCCCAGCGCATCATTATACAGCCCGGTTGCAACGATGACGTTGACCCCGGTTTTCTCAGATACTTCCGCGGCGAATTCCGGATCGCGGCCAAGATCCATCGGACAGGGATCGACGATGCTCCTGACCCCCAGTTCCTTGACTTCCTTCAGCTTCACCACGGCCGAAGCGATCTCCGTTTTGCGGTCAATGTCGCTTGGGTCGAGCTCCCATCCCGGCCAGCCAACCGAAAGATGTTCGTGCACCAGCGTAAAACCCAGATCCTCCGGCCTGATGGCGCCGGTAGCCGAATTGACGGTCATTTCGTCCTCCCATTCAGAAAATTTATTGCGCAGTCCAGCCGCCGTCGATGACCAGTTCCGCGCCGGTGACGAATGAGGCGTCATCCGAACACAGGAACAGAGACCCCTTGGCGATCTCCTCAGGCTGGCCCAGGCGCCCCATGGGGGTTTTAGAATAGATGCTTTGCAGAACAGCTTCCGCAGGCGCGCCAGAACTGGAGAAGGTGGTCTTTATGATCGGGGTCTGGATAATGCCGGGATGCACGGAATTGATGCGTATCCCCTGGGTTGCATATTCCAGCGCCGCCGCCTTGGTCATCAGACGCACCGCCCCCTTCGAAGCGTGATAGGACAGCATGTCCGGGCTGCCAATAATTCCGTAGACAGACGAAATATTGACGATGGCGCCGCCGCCCGCCTTCTTCATCTCGGGAATGGCCGCGCGCATGCCATACCACACGCCCTGCTGATTGACGGCAATGGTTTTGTCCCAGCTTGCCTGGGTTTCCGTGGTGAGGCCGCCAAGAATGGCGACGCCTGCATTGTTGATGAGCGTGGTCAGCTTGCCATAAAGACTGACGGCCTTCCTGACCGCGTCAGCCCAGCTTGCCTCGCTGGTGACGTCAAGGGTCGCGAAGGCCGCCTGACCGCCGCTATTGGTGACGCCAATGCCGTCGGCGACTTCCTTGCCCATCGCCTCCTGAATATCGCCGATCAGAACTTTTGCGCCTTCCGCCGCGAAGACGCGCGCATGGGCGGCCCCGATGCCGCTGGCCCCGCCGCTGATCAGAACGACCTTTCCCTCCATCCTGCCCGTCATTTTTTAGGCTCCTATTTCCTGAAGTAATCGCGGGGATTGCTTGTGGTGAGTTTCTGTATCTGCGCTTCCGGGACGCCCGCCTCGCGCAGCGCCGGCAGGATGCGGCGCGAAATATGGGTGTAGTTCCAGTTGGGATTGCCCTGCAGCATGGCGCTGAAGCCGCTGCCCGCGCGCCCGCGCAGGCAATGCACGGCGTCATGGGACAGCATGATGCGGTCAAAACCCACCCCCAGCAGGCCGATAAGCCCCGCCATACGCAACTTGTCGGAAGCGATCGATTCCAGTCCGAAGCGGTCGAAACCCAGCCAGGCCCCACGTTCCAGAATGTCGAAATAATAGCGCATGTCCCCCACGCCGCAGGCATGGCCGATCAGCACCTTGTTGAAATCCACCCCTTCCTCCGCCATGACGTCCAGCACCTGACGGCCATATGGCTCCACCTCGCTGTTATGGCAGAGAATGGGCGCGCCGGTCGCCTTCTGCGCGCGGGCCGCGGCGCGCAGGCACAGCATTTCAGCCTTGCTGATGGCGTCGCTGCTGGCGGTCATCCCGGGAATGCCGCCGGTCGCGACCTTGATGATCCCGGCCTTGACGCCGGTCTTGCCGATGCCTTCGGTCAGCTCCCGTGTGTAGATTTCGCCGATCGCATCCACATTCATCAGACGGAAGTGATGCGGAATGCCGAGCGCTTCATTGTAAAGGCCCGTCGCGATGACCACCTGCATGCCGCTGCGCGAGGCGCATTCGGCGGCGAATTCAGGATCACGGCCCAACTCCATCGGGCAGGGATCGACGAAACTTTTTACGCCCAGTTCCTTGATTTCCTTGAGCTTCTCAACAGCCCCGGCCAGCTCCTTCTTACGGTCGAAATCATCCGGGTCAAGCTCCCAGCCCGGCATGCCGGCGCTCAGATGTTCATGGATAAGCGTGAATCCCAGATCTTCGGCTTTGACGGTTCCTGTAACAGTGTTAATCGTCATCGCGGTCCTCCCCTTATTGGTGCTATTGTTCTTTTTCTCACCAGATTGCGCGGGTTTGATTGCATTTGCAAATAAATCCGTCAGGGCGTGTCATATAACGGAAATGGAAGGAAAGACAGGATAATGGGCGGCGACGAACTGGAAGGGCTGGAGCGGCAGTTCACCGGCATTACCGGGCACGGGCTGGAAGCGCTGCGCGAGCGCATCGGCGTGCGCATCGAGGATACGCTGGAGCCCTGGTGCTATGAAGCGACCCGCGACAATATCCGCCACTACGCCCATGGCATCGGCGACGACAATCCCCTGTGGTGCGATCCTGCCTATGCGGCGGCAACGCCGCACAAGGGGATTATTGCGCCGCCCTCGTTTCTGTTCGCCTGTGACCGGATCATTTCCGGTTATGTCGGCGGCCTGCCGGGGGTGCATGCGATGTGGGCGGGCGCAGATTTCAACTGGAAACAGCCAATCCGCCGCAATGACGAAATTCGCACCGAAGCGTGGCTGAAGGATCTGATTCTGCACGACACGAAATTCTCCGGCCGCGCCGTGCAGCAGATTTATCATGTCAATTTCTACAATCAGCAGAACGAATTATTGTGCGAGGCGGATAGCTGGTGTTTCCGCACCGATCGCGACATCGCGCGCGAGCGCGGCGGAAAATACACGGAACTGAAAAGCCGCGAACCGAAAGTCTATACCGACGCGGAACTCGTCGAAATTTACCGCCATTACGCCCAGGAAGAAATACGCGGCGCAAAACCCCGCTACATCGAGGATGTCGTGGTGGGCGATAGGCTTCCCGTCATGGTGAAGGGGCCGATGACGGTCACCGGCTTCATCGCCTATGCGCAGGGCTGGGGAGGATTATATATCCGCGCCAACAAGCTGAACTGGAAGCAGATCCACAAACACCCAGGCCTTGGCATCAAGAACCGTTTCGGCATTCCCGATTGTCCGGAACGGGTGCATTGGGAAAGCGAATTCGCCGCCATGGTGGGCGCGCCAGAAGCCTATGATTACGGGCCGGAGCGGTTTTCCTGGCTGACCCACCATCTGACCAACTGGATGGGAGACACGGGATTTCTGCGTCAGGCCACGGCGCAGATCCGCCGCCATAATCCGGTGGGAGACGTGCTTTATATTCATGGCGAGGTCACGGGCAAGCGCGTGGTGGATGGCGTCCATATCGCCGAGGTCGCCCAGCGCGCGGTCAATCAGGACGGCGAGCTTTCCATCCATGGAACAGCCCAGATCAGCCTGCCGTCGAAAGCGGGGTAACAACTTTCTTTGCGGGCGCAAACCCGTAACGCGCCGGAGTTCAGCCCCAAGGAAGCCAGCGAAGCCCTTGGATTTCCAGCCCGCATCGTCGAAGGGATCATGACGCGCCTGCTGGGCCTCAAAAGGCTGGAGCGTATCGGTGCAGGGCGCAGCACACACTACCGCCTCGCCCAAGATCATGAATCGGCCAAGGGTTCAGTCCAGCGCTGGCCTTGCAGTCTCCAGTGTTGGATTACCTGGCGGCCGCCCCTAACAGTTTGCTGAAAAACCCTGTTTCTTGTCATCCTGAGCAAAGCGAAGGATCTCCTGGTCCTTGAAAACTCTGGATTCTTCGCTTCGCTCAGGATGACAGCCTTGAGTTTTTCAGCAGACTCCTAATGATATTTGCGGAAGATGCCCACCAGGCGGCCCTGCACCGCGACCTGGTCGGGGCCGCAGATTCGGGTCTTGTAATTCGGATTGGCGGGTTCCAGCGCGATGGAGGCGCCCTTGCGCCGCAGCCGCTTAAGCGTCGCTTCCTGGCCATCCACCAGCGCCACGACGATGGCGCCGTTTTCCGCCGTGTCGCATTGCCGGATGATGGCGATGTCGCCATCGAGAATGCCGGCGTTGATCATCGAATCCCCCTGCACTTCCAGAGCAAAATGCTGTCCCCCGGCCAGCATGCTGGAAGGCACGCCAATGCTGGCGCTTTTGTCCTCCAGCGCCTCTATGGGCGTGCCGGCGGCGATGCGTCCAATCATGGGCAGGTTCACCACGCTGTCGTCATTACTGGCGCTGGCGGGCGGTGTGACGCCGGAAAACGGGCTGCGGCTGCCCTCGATAACATTGGGAGAAAAGCCGCGGCTGCGCCCCTTGTGCGCGGCGCTGTCGGGGAGCCGCAACACCTCCAGCGCGCGCGCCCGATTGGGCAGACGGCGGATGAAGCCGCGTTCTTCCAGCGCGTTGATGAGACGATGGATTCCGGATTTGGATTTCAGATCCAGCGCATCCTTCATTTCGTCAAAGGAAGGGGAAACGCCATGTTCGCGCAGACATTCATTGATATAGATCAGTAATTCATACTGTTTGTTAGTCAGCATCGGACAACACACCCCTTCCAGACAACAGAGAGAACGAAATAGAAACCACCGCATTTCGTTCTATTTTAGTTCACGGAATGTGTCAAGCCATCAGAACAGATAAATTATGGCTCCAGCTCGCTGTCCCAGTATAGATAGTCCAGCCAGCTATGATGCAGATAATTGGGGGGGAAGGCGCGGCCACACTTCTGCAGGTCATGATTTGTCGGCCGGAAAGGCAGGCGTTTCAGCCGCATGCCGCATTCGGAATACAGTTTCGAGCCTTTTGACAGATTACAGGGAGAGCAGGCCGCCACCACATTCTGCCACGTGGTGCGCCCCCCGCGCGAGCGCGGCACGATGTGATCAAAGGTCAACTCTTCCCTGCTGCTGCAATACTGGCAGACGAAACCATCGCGCAGAAACAGGTTGAACCGGGTAAAGGCGGGAAACCGCGCAGGCTTGATGTAGCGTTTCAGGGAAACGACGCTGGGCAGCGCCATGGTGAAAGTCGGGCTGTGAACCTTCTGCTCGTATTCGCTGACAATGTTCACCCGATCGAGAAACACCGCCTTGATGGTGTCCTGCCAGGACCAGAGAGAAAGCGGAAAATAGCTCAGCGGCTGGTAATCCGCGTTGAGCACCAGGGCGGGGCAGGAATCAGCCAGTGCTTTTGTATTGTTTACCAGCATGGCGAATCTCACAGGTTTACCCGTTTATTATAGCCCCCCCGTTCCGGTCTCGCATCAAATCTTTATGACAGTTATCCACAGCTTCACTTCATCAGCGCCCTGTGAATAAACTCTCCGCCCAGGCGCAACCCGTCAGGAGCAATGCCATGTCCCATCCCGCGGGAGACATGCCATTGAACGTCCAGCCCTGCCTGGCCCAGCGCCGCCACGGCGGCGTGCATGCGTTCAACCGGCAGCATCTCGTCTTCATCTCCGTGAATGAGCAGGATGGGCGGCCGGACCGTGATCTCTTCCGCCAGACGCTCAGGCCCTGCCAGCGCGCCGGAATAACCCAGAATAGCGGCGGGGCATTTGGCGCGCCGCAAGCCCACCTGCAGCGACATCATCGTACCCTGACTGAAGCCCACCAACGCCAGACGGCTTTCATCGAGCCCAAGAGCGGCCAGTTCCTGATCGATAAACTGATCAAGAATGGGCGCAGCGCCAAGAACCCCGCGATACATTTCCTGGGGATCAAGCCTGGAAATGCCGAACCACTGATAGCCCATGGGCGACATCTCACAGCGCTGCGGCGCGTTGGGAGAGACAAAGGCGGTTCCCGGAAGCAGGTTCTGCCAATAAGGGGCGAGACCGATCAGATCATTACCATCCGCCCCGTATCCGTGGCATAAAATCACCAGACTGTCCGCCTGGCCGCCATTTGCCGGGGCGATCCGCGGCCCGTCTATGCTTGCAATTGTCATCTGTCACCTTTGGTCGTGAGGATGAATGAGATATGAAGATCCGGTTATCCTAACCCCAGAAAGACCATGCCGCCAGCCCCGCAACCTCTGACGGGCCCCTGTATCACCCGTTTCGCGCCAAGCCCTACCGGACTTCTGCATCTGGGGCATGCCGTAGCGGCGATCGCCGCCCATGATCTGGCGAAAGCCAATGGCGGGCGATTCCTGCTGCGTATCGACGATATTGACGCCGGGCGCTGCCGTCCGGAATTCGAAACGGGGATTTATGAGGACCTGACCTGGCTCGGACTGCGCTGGCGAGAGCCCGTTCGCAGACAATCAGATTGCGTGGAAGAATACCGCACGGCCCTTGCGCGCCTTCAGGAGGCGGGTCTCGTCTATCCCTGTTTCTGCACCCGCAAGGAAATTCAGCAGGAGGCAGCCCGCGCGGGGCAGGCCCCCCATGGCGCTGAGGGCCCGCTGTATACAGGCGTCTGCCGCAGGCTGTCCGAAAAGGAGCGCGCGGCCCGCTTGAAGACAGAAGCCCCGTTTGCACTGCGGCTCGATGTAACGAAGGGACTGGAAA
>DMKG01000073.1:1328-7201 GCA_003454415.1 Alphaproteobacteria bacterium | reverse complement strand
TATGTAACGAAGGGACTGGAAAAGGCGGCCGCGCCGCTGTCTTTCACTGAATATGGGCGGGGACCGCAAGGACAAAACGGGTGGATCATCGCACAGCCGGAAAGGCTGGGTGACGTCATCCTCGCCCGTGGACAGGCGAACGCAATTCAGCAATTCAGCTATCATCTGGCCGTTGTAGTGGATGACGCGAGCCAGGGCGTCACCTGCGTCACCCGCGGACAGGATCTGTTTTTCGCCACTCCCCTGCATTGTCTCTTGCAGGCGTTGCTCGGCCTGCAGACGCCCGCCTATCTGCATCATGCGCTGGCGCTGGATGAAACCGGGAAGCGCCTCGCGAAGCGGCATGACGCCCTGAGCCTGAAACAGTTCAGGACCGCAGGCGTGCAACCTGAAAAGATACGGGAACTGGCGCTTGCCGTGCTTGGTTAACCCGCTGAACGGGATCTGCGCTCCAGGCTGGGGAGTGCCGAGGCGACGTCTTTTCGCGCCATGCACCAGTCAATCAGCTCATTCAGGGGCAGCGGCTTGCTGTGATAATAGCCCTGCACCATGTCGCAATGTTCGCGCTTCAGGATTTCCATCTGCTTCTCCTCCTCAACCCCTTCGGCGACCACGCGTAAATTCAGACTGTGCGCAAGGGCGATGACTGCGCGCACAATGGCGATATCCTCGGAATTCACCGACACCTCGGAAATGAAAGAGCGGTCAATCTTCAGGGTGCCCAGGGGAAACTGCCGCAGATAAGTCAGCGATGAATAGCCCGTGCCGAAATCATCGAGCGCTATTCCAACCCCCAGAAGATAAAGCGAATTGAGCGTTTCGCTGGCTTTCTCGAGATCATCCATGACCATGCTTTCGGTGATCTCGACCTCAAGGCGTTTGGCCGGCAAGCCGGTTTTCTGCAAAATCTGGCTGATCATATTGTTCAAGCCGCTATGGGCCAGCAGATTGGCGGACAAGTTCACCGAAACGCGATCCATGCCGATTCCCAGATCGAGACAGCGCTTGAGATCCGTACATGCGGTCTGCATAACCCATTGCGTCATTGGTAAAATCAGCCCGGAAGATTCAGCCAGCGGCACGAACATGGCGGGCGGGATCATGCCTCTTTCGGGATGCTGCCACCGGACCAGCGCTTCCGCGCCCGCAATAGCGCCCGTTTCCATCACGATTTGCGGCTGATAATGCACGCGCAACTGGCCCTGGGAGATGGCCATAGCGAGTTCATCCTCCAGCTGCCTGCGCAACTGAAGCTGTTCCGTGAATACGGGATCAAAAATCCTGTAAGCGCCCTGACCGCATTGCTTGGCTTTCGAAAGCGCTATCTCCGCGTTTTTACGCAACCCCTCCGCGTCCTGCGAATGCGACGGGTAAAGTGCGGAGCCGATACAACAGGTGATGTTCACAAGCTTGTCGCCGACAGAATAGGGCGCGTTCAGAACCGTCATGAGTTTTTGCGCAAGCGTATCGGTTACCTTTGGCGCATCGGCATTGCTTACCACGACAGCGAATTCATCCGCTCCAATGCGCGCGGCCATATCTGTTCCCCGAATGCAGTTTTTTATCCTTTCCGCAATCTGCTTCAGAATTCTGTCCCCGGTCTCATAGCCCAGCCTTTCGTTGATATTCTTAAAATGATCAATGTCGATGATAAGCAGCATCAGACCCCAGCCGAGATCCCGCGCCAGGCGCAGATTGCTGCTCAGACGCTGCTGAAAATAAGCGCGGTTGATCATTCCGGTAAGCTGATCCTGATACGCAAGGCGGCGGATACTGCGTTCGGCCCATTTGCGCTTGCTGCGCTCCCGCCGCAGGAGCGTGGCCTTGAGACTGGACGCAGCTCGCGGCGACGAGACGTCGCCAATACCAGTATAAGGATCATAAAGATCAGACCCGGCCACCGTCCGCCCAAAAATGATCTGATAATGTTGATTGCCCGACCAATAACTGGCGCGGGTCAACTCCAGATTTCGCCAGCCGCCATTGGAACTGCCGATGCGCGCATGGCAACGCGCCCCCAGATCGGGGGCGGACGGATCTTCCATATTCCCCCACCAGCTTTTCAGAGCCCAGACGTCTCCTTCATGGACAAGGGAAATGAAATGCCGGCCGGTAAAAGGCTCAGGGGACGCCGTGCGGCTGTCCAGCAGAGTCATTGCCGCATCATTCAGTAAAACAATCTCGCCGTCCCTGCATAAACAAGCAAAGCCTGTTGCTCGCGCAACAAGTTCTGCCGCAGCCTTTGGCGGGTTTGGACGTTCTGTCTCCAAACTCACGATTAACTCCCACGGGCGAAGCTGACGTGTTTTTCGCCCATTTTCAGATAAGATTAAGACAAAGCCATTTCTTGGCGGAATGCATCCTATGCGCGAATTCGCAATATTCAGTTAATCGTGCGCGCGCTGTCACTCTTCAAAGGCAAGAAAGGATTAACTATGAAGGTGAGATCAAAGGTTGCGCAATTCAAGATAGGCTATCTGGTGATCCGCCTGTTTATGCAGAATCATGTCCGCCCGCCCTCTGGTCGGCAGAATATGCTCTTTGAGATTCTTCCCGTTGATGTTCCGCCAGACGAATTCTATGACTCCCCGGCGCTCTGAATCCGACAGGGGAACAAACCTGTTATAAAAGGACTGGGGCGTATCGCGTGCGGCGGCGATCAATGCCAGGAAGCGCGCGGCAAACCATTCCTGGATGATGGTTTCATCTGCGTGCAGATAAATTGAATAGTCAATGAAATCCGATGCGGACAGATGCGCTTCGCCTGCCAGCGACACCTGCTGCTGCAACATGTTTATTCCCTCGATAATCACGATATCCGGCGCGGCCAGCGTAAGGACTTCTTCTCCCACGTCGTAATGAACATGAGAGTAAATTGGCGCGCCGACTTCTCGCTCGCCGCTCTTGAGCCGCAATAAAAAGTCAACCAGTCTTTCCTGGTCAAAGCTTTCCGGAAAACCCTTGCGGTCCAGCAGATTACGTTCCTCGAGAATCCGGTTGGGATGCAGAAATCCATCACTCGTGATCAAGGCTACGCGTTCATGTTCGGGCCATGCAGCCAGTGCATGCTGCAAAAGCCTTGCGAGGGTGCTTTTACCAGCGGCGACGCTTCCGGCCAGACCGATGATGAAGGGGGCGGAAACAGGCGACGGCCCAGAGAGCAAAGCGACTTTCTGGCGAACAGACCTGACGGCCATAATCTGAAAATGCACCAGCGCCGCCAGGGGCAGATAGATTTCCGTGAATTCTTTCGCATCGATGGCGCCCATATCCGCCAGCACCATCTGCAGGGCGCGGGAGCGGATGGGAGCGGCTATTTCCTCCAATAGCGGCAAGAGGGCGGAGGCGGGATATTTCTGGAACGCCATCCTGTTTTTCCTGGAAGTGGATTTACCTGAGTATATCAGGAAAAAATTATTGGCGCTGGCCCCTTGACCATCAACGTAACTATGTGATTCTGTGGAATTATGGATTTGCGTTATGAGTTACGCCGGCGTTTGCGCCATGCTCTGGCCCCTGCCCTGGGCGCCTGCGCGGTCGCTTATTTTGGCTATCACGCCATTCAGGGGGATCGCGGATTGATCACCTATTTACGCTATTCTCAATATATTGAAACTCTTCGCCAGGAGCTTGGAAAAGTAAGCGCCGAAAAGCAGCAGTTGGAGCACAGGGTTATCATGATGCGGTCAACCAGCCTTGATCCGGATCTACTGGAAGAGCGGGCGCGTGATGTATTGGGGTTTATCCATCCCAATGAGCGGGTGATCTATCTGGATCAGACGGAGCCAGCCGCCCCCGGACCGGATTAAGGCAATAATTATTTAATAAAAACAATATTTTATTTATAGTTTATAGTATTTGGTTCATGCCTGCGTACACTCGCGGTAACAAGGAGAGATATCCCTAATGGCTGCCGCGCCAGCAAAACAGCCCGCCCGAAAAAAAACGGCTCCCAAACGGACGAAAAAAAACGCCGGCCGATCCGATCTGAAGGATTTACCCGGATTTTACCGCGAAATGCTGCTGATCCGCCGGTTTGAGGAAAAGGCCGGGCAGATGTACGGCATGGGGCTGATCGGCGGTTTCTGCCATCTGTATATCGGGCAGGAGGCGGTCGTGGCCGGCGTCCAGGCCTGTCTTTCGGACACCGATTCCGTCATCGCCAGCTACCGCGACCACGGCCATATGCTGGTCTGCGGCATGGATCCGAAAGGCGTGATGGCCGAACTGACCGGCCGCCGGTCGGGCTATTCGAAGGGCAAGGGCGGCTCCATGCATATGTTCAGCACGGAGAAGCGCTTCTATGGCGGCCACGGCATCGTGGCGGCCCAGGTGCCGATCGGCACCGGCCTCGCCTTCGCCCATAAATATCGCGGCGATGGCGGGGTCTGCGTGACCTATTTCGGCGAGGGTGCGGCCAATCAGGGGCAGGTTTACGAAGCCTTCAACATGGCGGCGCTGTGGGATCTGCCGGTCCTTTACGTGATCGAGAACAACAAGTACGGCATGGGGACGCCGGTGGAGCGCGCCGCCGCCGTAACCGATATGTACAAGCATGGCGAGGCGCTGGGCATTCCCGGCGGCCAGGTCGACGGGATGGACGTGCTGGCGGTGCGCGCGGCGTCCGCGACGGCGCTCGATCATATTCGCGCCGGCAAGGGGCCGTATGTGCTGGAAATGATGACCTACCGCTATCGCGGCCATTCGATGTCCGACCCGGCGAAGTACCGCGCCCGCGAGGAAGTCAGCCAGATGCGCAAGGATCACGATCCCATCGACCATCTGGGCGCGCGGCTGGTGGCGGCCGGTCTGGCCGACGAGGCGGCGCTGAAGGCGATCGACGCCGAGATCCGGTCCATCGTTGCCGATGCCGCCGAATTCGCCCAGCAGAGCCCGGAGCCGGCTCCGGCCGAGCTCTATACCGACGTTCTCGCGGAGGCCTAGGCGCGGCGATGCCGATCCCCATTCTCATGCCGGCCCTGTCGCCGACGATGACCGAGGGCCGGATCGCGCGCTGGCACAAGAAGGAGGGCGATGCGGTCGCCGTCGGCGACGTGCTGCTGGAGGTCGAGAGCGACAAGGCGACCATGGAGGTCGAGGCGGTCGACGAAGGCGTGCTCGGCCGCGTGCTGGTTCCCGACGGCACCGAATCCGTCGCCGTCAACGCGCCGATTGGCCTGATTCTTTCCGAAGGCGAGACGGCGGACGATCTGGAGGGGTTCGACCCGGCGACGGCCGAGACGTCCGCCTCGGCGTCGCTGGCCGCCGCCGCGCCGGCGCCCGATGCCGAAAAGAGCGTCGCCGCCGCGGAGCAGAGGCCGGCGGCGCCGACATCCGCCGCCGCGCCGGAACCGGACCATGACGGGCCGATGACGACAAAGAGCGTGCGCGAGGCCCTGCGCGACGCCATGGCCGAGGAAATGCGCCGCGACGAGTCCGTGTTCCTGATGGGCGAAGAGGTCGGCGCCTACGAGGGCGCCTACAAGGTCAGCCAGGGCTTGCTCGCCGAGTTCGGTGAAAAGCGGATCGTCGATACGCCGATCACGGAACATGGTTTCGCCGGGCTCGGAGCGGGGGCCGCGTTCGGCGGCCTGCGTCCGATCGTCGAGTTCATGACCTTCAATTTCTCGATGCAGGCCATCGATCAGATCGTGAATACCGCCGCCAAGACCCGCTACATGTCGGGCGGCCAGATGGGCTGCCCCATCGTTTTTCGCGGCCCCAACGGCGCCGCCGCGCGGGTCGCGGCCCAGCATTCCCAGTGCTATGCGAGCTGGTACGCCCATGTGCCGGGCCTCAAGGTCGTCGCGCCCTGGTCGGCGGCCGACACCAAGGGGCTCCTGAAATCGGCGATCCGCGATCCCAACCCGGTG
>DMKG01000073.1:466-1083 GCA_003454415.1 Alphaproteobacteria bacterium | reverse complement strand
TCTTCCTGGAGAACGAGATCCTCTACGGCCGCAGCGGCGAGGTGCCGGACGACCCGGAATACCTGGTGCCCCTCGGCCGGGCCAAGGTCGTGCGGCCGGGGACGGACGTCACCGTCTGCGCGTTCTCGATCATGGTCGAGAAGGCGCTCGCCGCCGCCGAGACCCTTGCCGCCGAGGACATCGATGTCGAGGTGATCGACCTGCGCACGTTGCGGCCCCTGGATACGGCCACCCTGGTGGATTCCGTCAAGCGCACCAACCGGCTGATTTCGGTCGAGGAAGGCTGGCCGGTGGCGGGCATCGGCGCCGAGTTGGCGGCGGTGATGATGGAGCAGGCCTTCGACTGGCTCGACGCCCCGGTCGTCCGGGTCACGGGCGTCGACGTCCCCTTGCCCTACGCGGCCAATTTGGAGGCCCTGGCCCTGCCCCAGGCGGAAACCATCGCCGTCGCGGTGCGCCGAATGCTCGGGCGGGAGCGCGGCTGAGCATGCCGATCCCGATTCTGATGCCGGCCTTGTCGCCGACCATGACCGAGGGCACCGTCGCCGCCTGGCACAAGAAGGAAGGCGAGGGGGTCGCGCCCGGCGATGTCATCGCCGAGATCGAGACCGACAAGG
>DMKG01000073.1:0-222 GCA_003454415.1 Alphaproteobacteria bacterium | reverse complement strand
AGACCGACAAGGCGACCATGGAGCTGGAGGCGGTGGACGAAGGCGTCCTCGGCCGTATCCTGGTGCCGGCGGGCACCCAGGGGGTGAAGGTCCAGCGGCCGATCGCCCTGCTTCTCGCCCCGGGCGAGGATGAATCCGCCCTGGACGATGCGAAGACGGAGCCGGCACCCGCGCCCGCGCCTGAGTCCGAACCCGCGCCCGCCGCCAAACCCGCGGAAGCGC
>DMKG01000011.1 GCA_003454415.1 Alphaproteobacteria bacterium | reverse complement strand
CCAGGGCGAATATGGCCTTCCGATCTAAGGCCATATTCGCCCTGGACCAGTCTGGCGGAAAGGGCCGCAGCGAAGCCCCGGGGTTCTGGGGCTTGTTTTGCAAGCGTTTCCAATTCCATCAGCGGGCGGGAACGTTTGGCGGCGGCGATTTCCGCCCGCTTGTATTCCCCGATTCGGCCCAGAATGCCGCTCATGACGCAGCCCTGGCGTTCGATATCAGGATCAAACGGTTCAATACTTCTGACGCCTTGCCGGAATCGATGGCGTCCCCGGCAATCCTGACCCCGCTGGTCAGGCTATCCGCTTTGTCCGCAATGATCAGCGCCGCCGCCGCATTGAGCAGGACGACGTCCCGGTAAGGTGATTTATGTCCTTTCAGCAGATCGCGAATCGCCGCCGCATTTCCCTCCGCGCCGCCGCCCAGCAGATCCACCGGCCGCGCCAAAGGAAGACCCGCCTGCTCCGGTGAGACTTCAAAACAGGTCACCGAACCATGTTTCAGCTCCGCCACATAACTGGGACCGGTGGTCGTGAGTTCATCCAGGCCATCGGCGCCATGCACGACCCAGGCGCGCTGCGCCCCTAGATTGCCCAACACCTCGGCAAGGGGCTGCACCCAATCGCGGGAAAAGACGCCGATCAACTGGCGTTTCGCCCCGGCGGGATTGGCCAGCGGGCCCAGCAGATTGAAAATCGTGCGGGTGCCAAGTTCCACCCGGGTAGGGCCGACATGCTTCATGGCCCCATGATGACGCGGCGCCATCATGAAGCCCAGTCCCGCTTTTGCGATGCATTCACTGACGATATCAGGTGAAGTTTCTATATTAACCCCAAGCGCTGTCAGAACTTCTGCGGATCCGGTCTTTGAGGATAGCGCCCGGTTGCCGTGTTTGGCTACGGGTATGCCGCAGGCTGCGACGACAAAGGCGGCCCCGGTGGAGATATTCAGGGTTCCCGAGGCGTCCCCCCCTGTGCCGCAGGTATCGATCGAATTGGCGGGGGCCTGCACACTGAGCGCCATTTCCCGCATGACGCTGGCGGCGGCGGTAATTTCCTCGACGGTTTCCCCGCGCACCCGCAGGGCCATCAGAAAACCGCCAATCTGCGCCGGCGTCGCTCCGCCGGACATGATGATCTCAAACGCATGGCGGCATTGCGCCAGATTAAGCGGTTGTCCCGTCGCGACATGCGCCAGCAATAATTTGAAATCGCTCATATCTATCCCAATGCCGGGACATTTGCGCCGGTCAGCAACAGAAAATTGCGCAGTATTTCATGGCCATATTGCGAGGCGATGCTTTCCGGGTGAAACTGCACCCCATGCACCGGATGCAAGCGATGCGCCACCCCCATGATCAGCCCATCGGAGGTTTCGGCCGTGACCTCCAGACTTTCCGGCAGGCTGGCGCGTTCAATCACCAGGCTATGATAACGCGTTGCTTGAAAATGATTCGTTAAACCTTTGAATATTCCTGTATTTTTATGTGATATTGCGCTGAGTTTGCCATGCATGACCGGCTCGGCGCGGATGATTTTTCCGCCATAGGCCTGGCCGATGCATTGGTGCCCCAGGCATACCCCGAGAATCGGAATGGCGCCATTCACCGCCCGGATCAGATCAAGGCAGATCCCGGCCCTGTCCGGGTCACAGGGCCCGGGGGAAATGACGATACCCGCAGGGCGTCTTGCTATAATTTCCTGCGGCGTCGCCCTGTCATTCCGGATGACGTCAACGGACGCGCCCAGTTCCCCCAGGAAGTGAACCAGATTGTATGTGAAACTGTCATAATTATCGATGAGGATCAGCATGAGCTTTTTTACATCAGTTTTACCCTGAAAAACATACCGCCTTTACGAGATCGGGATCGAGAAGGAAATATTTCAAACCCTAAAGCATTTAATTGTTTTGCTTTAGACGAAACGGGGTGTAGGCTAATGGCAACCACTGAAAAAAATAGCTGAAATAATCGAATGGAGGGAGTGGGGAAATGCTGAATCAGGTGCAGGACAGGCCCGAATTGCAGGAAGGACTGTCGGATATCGGGGGATCACTATACCAGCTTGTGCGCCTGATGCGCCGCTATTGGCATGATGGAGTTATCACTTCTCTGGATGTCACCGGTCCGCAGGCGATAGTCCTTGCAGGGCTTAAGGCGCTTGGGGATGGCGTGAATCAGACGGAGCTTTCGAACTATCTTTCCATTCACAAGGCGCCATTGGCCTGTATTATCGATCAGCTGGAGCAGAAAGGACTGGTGGAACGCCGGCACGATTCGCGGGACAGGCGGGTGCGGCGCATTTTCGCTACAGATCAGGTCAGCGCCATCTATCCCCGTATGGAACTGGTTATGGACAGTCTTAACGCCAGTCTCACGGAAGGCCTGTCGGCTTCTGAGCAATCGGTGTTGAAGGGCTGTCTCGACACCATGAGGGAGAATCTTCTCACCGGGCTTGGAGAAAACCGGCTTTCCGCCACAATGGGTTCGGAATTGATTTAACCTCCCCTTGCGGGTTTCTCTTTCTCTGGTCTATAAGCGCCAGCGTGGCGGGTGTGAACCTGCGGCTACCGGAACAACCGTTTCTGGCGGCAGGTTCAACTCCAAGGCCGCATCGCAATCATCTACTTGTCTGTGCCCGTTGGGTTGCAAGCTTCTTATGACGGCTGCCGTCAACTCGTGAGAACCTTGCCATCGGGACATTCGCTTGAGCCTGAGAAAAGGAGCCGTCATGGCGCTAGAACGTACATTTTCGATTATCAAACCAGACGCCACGGCGCGCAATCTGACGGGGAAGATCAACGCCATGCTGGAAGAGGCGGGGCTGCGGGTGGTGGCGCAAAAGCGCGTGCATATGTCCCGCGCCCAGGCGGAGGGCTTTTACGCAGTGCACAGGGAACGGCCGTTCTTTGGCGATCTGTGCGCCTATATGACATCCGGCCCGGTGGTCGTACAGGTCCTGGAAGGACAGGACGCCATCGCCCGCAACCGTGAAGTGATGGGCGCTACAGACCCCGCCAAAGCCGCAGACGGAACCATCCGCAGGACGTTTGGCGAGAATATCGAGCGCAACTGCGTACATGGCTCCGACGCCCCGGAAACCGCCGCTACGGAAATCGCCTATTTCTTTTCCCAGATCGAAATCGTGGGGTAGGGGCCTGGAATCCAGAGACCTGTAACGCCCTGGCGGGCGCGGGGACACCTATCCCCGTGCCGTCTCAGGCTGTTACGCCGGCCTTGCTTCTGGCGCCGGAAATGTCCGCCATCAGTTCGATCGCCTCGACCTGGCCGGTGGCGATGGTGAGGCCCGTGGCGCCGCTATCCGCCCAGTCAGCGAACCGTTTTTCGATGCGCGCGCGGGGACCTACCAGCGCGCCTTCATCCAGATAATCATCAGGCACGGCGTCAGCCGCCTCATTCTTGCGTTTGGCGAGATAGAGTTCCTGGATGCGTTCGGCGGCCTGCCCGTAACCCCGGCGGATCATCATTTCCTTGTGGAAGTTCAGATCCGGGTGCCCCATGCCGCCGACATAAAGCGCCACGTTGGGTTTCATCCGCTTGAGCCCCGCCTTCACATCGTCGGTAATGACCACTGTCGCGCTGGGCTGAATTTCAAAATTCCTGAACCCCTTGCCGCCGCCCGCGCGGGCGAAACCCGCCTCCAGCCAGGGCCTGTAGGTTTTCATTGACCCTGGCACGAAATTGAGCGGCAGCCACCCGTCGGCTATTTCCGCCGTCAGCTTCACATTCGACTCCGTTCCGGTTCCCAGCCAGATGGGGATTTTCGGATTCATATGCAGGATCGATTTCAGCGGCTT
>DMKG01000088.1:4268-5230 GCA_003454415.1 Alphaproteobacteria bacterium | reverse complement strand
GCGCTCGATCGGGAACTCTTCCTGCGGGAAACCGGGATTGTGACATGGCCCGGTCCACCGCCGCCGCCAGCGACTCCGGACCGATATCCGTTGCAGGCAGATGCACCGCAAGACCGGCCCGTTCCAACGCTGTCGCGCGCAGCATCTGTTCTTGTTCAATGTCCGTGACAAAGGGCGCCACCACTGCCGGAAGCGGGCGCAGGGCCTTTACCCCAAGAATATCCATCACGGTATTATAGCCCGCCTGGCTGACAGAGCAGGCGCTACGCAGGAGCATCTGCGGAAAATCCGCACGCGCCGGCTCCACCACAATTCCCGGCGGCGCGATGGCCTGCAATTCCCTGAGCTGACTCCGTGGCGCCGCCGATCCGATCAGCAGACGCCAAACCAGATGCCCGCCGACCTTCGCATGCGCCCGCGCATACAGGGCCGCGCGCATCAACTCCCCCCCCACGGCGCCGCCGCCCGCGGAAACCAGGATTTCATTTTCTCCCTCTCCTCCCGCAGGAAGACCAGACGGCGCATCCGCGACATATCCGCTGTAGAACAGTTTGCCGCTGAGCGCCTTAATGGCGGGATAAGTCGCCTCCAATCGGAGGAAAGCCGGATCCCCATGTACAAGAACATGATCGAAATAATCCTGCGCGCGCCGCACCGCCTCCTCGGTGCGGCCCGGTTTGGCGGAAGGGGCGACGATGTCCCGGACAGAACACAAAACAAGGGGCGGGTTCCGCCGCCCGCGCGCGGCCTCTAACAGGGGCAGCAATTCAAAGGCGAATTGCCTGCGTCCAAAAGGGAACAGTTCGATCAGCAGCGCATCCGGCGCAACGTCCTCAAACATTTCAAGCAGCGTCTGGGTCCGCCGCGCGCGCCAGACGTCGCCGATGGGGTTGCCCTCCGCATCCACGATTTGCGAAAATCCAGCGTCCGCCGCCCGCGCCGGAGCGAGCTGACGCAGCGTT
>DMKG01000088.1:638-4055 GCA_003454415.1 Alphaproteobacteria bacterium | reverse complement strand
AATGGCGGGGAGGGGCATGCCGCCACTGACAAGAGTAACCTCGAAACCAGCCCGCCGCAAATGCCGGCACAGACGCAACGCCCGCTGCAGATGCCCAATTCCCAGCAAATGCTGCACATGGAACATGATCCGGTTCCGCCGCATGGCTCAGCCACGCCGCGGTTCGAACGGCATGTTCAGGGCGACGGGAATGACAGTTCCGTTTGCATCCACATCGAACAGATGCGCCGCTTGCCAGTCAAGTTTTACCGGCGCCTTGCCCCGCATATCCCAGTCATAGGCCATGGCGAGAACGGTGCGGATCACCCCCTTATGGGTAACCGCGACGACAGGACGGCCAGGATCGGCGATATCCCTGAACCAGGTCTTGAGCCGCTCCTGCACTTCCGCCGGGGTTTCGCCACCTGGAGGGCGAAAATGAAGGCCCTGCGCCTCGTTTATTTCCATGTCCCGCGGATTGGCGGCGCGCAGTCCGGCAAGGGTTTCGCCCTCCCACTGCCCCCAGTGCATTTCCATGAGGCGCGGCTCCAGGCGGAATGCGCCGGGCCCAAGCAGACGGGCGGTTTCAACCGCGCGCGATAATGGGCTGACATGCCAGCGGCAATTCCGAAGGGCGGCGGGAAGAGTGAACGCGCCCAGCTCTGCGCGCGCCGTATCGCTCAGGGGAATGTCCGCATGCCCCTGTATACGCCCTTGCGTATTCCAGTGGGTTTCGCCATGGCGAACGAAAGCGGCAAAGGTCACAAGCGTCCTATCTCCTGAAACTGCCGGACCATTGTGACGCAAAGCGCACCGATTCTCAATTTTCCCGAAATCGGGCGTTTCTATTTTCTGCGCCGCCAGGCAAAACGCGGCGGCTTATTCCGGACGACCGCCAGCAACCCGTGTTTCAGAATCACGGAAGCCTTTTCCATGGTGCGCATGGAAGTGACGAAACGCCGCCCCGTTTCACCCATTTTGCGGCGCGCATCCGCATCTGAAATGAGAAAATCAACGACGCCGGCAAACGCTTCTCCGTCATTTTCCGGTGTTAAAAAGCCTGTCTGTCCATCCAGCATGACATCGGGAACCCCGCGCACTTTACCCGCCACCACCGGCAGACCGGCTGCCTGGGCTTCCAGCAACGCCACGCCATAGGCCTCATTGGCGGCTGGCCAGATATAAATATCCGCCTCGGCATACAGTTTCGGCATTTCGAATTTCGGATGCGCCCCTTTGAGCTGCACCCGCTGATCTCCGAGCGGCGCCAGCGCCTCCTCGACCTCCTTGCGGGCGGGTCCATCGCCGATGACCGTCAGGGTCCAGTCCTTGCGTTTCGTCAGCGTCAGATATTGCGCAAGCCGGCGATAGCTTTCGAGCTTGTCCCCATATCTCATCATCCCGACAGCCAGTAAACGGACCGGCTCTCCAGGCGCCCGTTCATTGTGGGGCATGACCGCAAAGGGTGCAGGATCGATGAAAGGTGGCAGGCGGCGGTGGATCTGCCGGCCGGTCAGGATTTTTTGCACCCCCGCATAGTCGATTTTAGTCATCGAAAAAATCAGATTGGCGCTGCGGATGGCGGCTTCCGCCCCCAGATGCCCGATGGCCCATGGGCCTTTCGCCCGGCTGGCTGCATAGCTGGCCTCCGCAAGGACATAGGGAATTCCTAGGGCCCTGCTGACCAGCGGGCCGATCCAGTCGGGAGATTTATAATAGACGTGATAGCTGAACCAGACCTGGGGCCGCTCCTCAGCCGGTCTTTCACAATAGCGTTCGATCAGGCGGGCGGCCTCCTGCTCCGCCCCGATGCGCAGCATTTCCTGACGCCCGGGGTTACCCTCCCCCTCATAACTGCGAAAGACGGACGCGATTTCCACCTCATAACCCGCCAGCACCAGGGTTGAAGCGATCAATCCCGCCATCTCCCGGTCTCCGGATGGAACCAGCGCATCGGGCGGTTTCATTGGCGCATAATAGGCTATACGCATGCGGGAGTTCACAACCTGAATGTAACAGCAGCAGATATTTACGAAAACTGGAGCCTTGACGCCAGTGTGGCGGATTTGTAGTTGCTGAAAAAACCGCCGCCTGCACCAGCAACAACTTCAAATCCCGAGCCACACTGGAAGTATATACCTGCAAGAGTCCTTTCGATTGCAAAGTTCCTATCGCGACTGCCGCAAATGCTTAAGAACCTTGCAAACGGGACACCAGCCTGTCAATAGAATGACGGAGCTGAAAACTCCCTTCCAGGCGCATACGGCCCTGTCGTCCCATGGCTGCGCGCTGTTCAGGATTTCGCATCATCAGTTCCAGCGCTGCGGCAAATGCCTGGTGATCCTCAGGCGGGCACAACAGGCCGGTCTCCCCATGCCGGATGAACTCCGACACAGCCGGCAGGCTGGTGGTGACGCAGGCAAGCGCCTGGCTTTGCGCTTCCATCAATACATTGGGAATGCCGTCCCTGTCGCCATCAGGGGCGATCCTGCAGGCAAGCGCAAACAGATCGCTTTCCCGCAACGCCTTGAGGACGGATTTCTGATCGGCCGGTCCCCGCCAGCCGATACGGCCTGTCAGGCCAAGCTCGGCCGCCAATGCCTGCAAGGACGTCAATTCCGGCCCACCCCCAAGATGCTCCAGCCGCCAGTGAATATCGGGCGGCAGCAGGGCCAGGGCGCGCAGCAAAATGTCATAGCCCTTTTTCACCACGGCGCGTCCGACGCTGACCAGACGCACAGGCGAAGCCGGATCGGTCCCCGTGTTGCCCATTTCCCCGCGTTCAGGAGGCAAAGGAAACCGCGCAAGATCGATTCCGTGATAGCAGAGTGTGACCGGCGCCTCCCGCTTACCGGCCAGCCCATTCAGATAATCCGTTCCGGCTGCGGTGCAGCACACCCCCCAGGCGCAATCTCCAAGCTTTTCCCGCAGCTCCCATTTCGGGGTGGTCCAGATATCCTTGGCGTGAGCGGAAAAACTCCAGGACAGGCCGCGCATCAGCGCCGTGTAACGGGTGACGGAGCCTGGTGTATGCAGGAAGTGCCCATGCAGATGGGTGAACGCCGCATCCAGTTCGCGCGCCAGAACCATCGCCTGGGCGAAACGGCGCATACGGTTGGAGCTTGGGTCGCGCCTGAAGTCACGCCACCAGATCTGCCGGGCCCTGCGATAACCGGGCAGGCGGCGCGAAGCCCACCATCCCCGCAATACCCGCAGGGGTTCCTGATAGACATATTCAGGAAGATACGCCACGGGCGCCCGGATCTGCGCGTGAAGATCATGGGTTAGCTTATCCGTGGGGAAACGGAGCGAGAAAATGGCGATGGAGACGCCACGCTGTTCCAGAGCCAGGATTTCCTGGGCGATGAAGGTTTCCGACAGGCGGGGATAGCCCTTCAGTACAAAAGCGGTTCGCACAGACCCTTCCAATTCCGTCAG
>DMKG01000088.1:0-396 GCA_003454415.1 Alphaproteobacteria bacterium | reverse complement strand
AAGCGGTTCGCACAGGCCCTCCCAATTCCGTCAGGAAGCGTCCAGCCGGCGCCGGGGCCGGCCGGGGCGCGTCAGCCTGGTTTCCAGCTTCAGTGACGGCTCAGTGAGATCGGCCACTCTGGCAAGACCGTCACGCAGTCCGGAAACCCCTGCATGTGCCGGGGGCGGCTGGCGGCTCAGGGCGCATAGTTCCCGCAGCATGACAGCCGGATCGCGCCGCCCTTCCCCGCTCTCGGCTGGATCGCGGAGCATCCGCACGAGACCACGCGCGCTCGCGCGTTCAGCCCGGATGGTTTGCTCCAGGCGCGGCACGGCGCGTGGCACGATAAGCGCGGGTTTGTTGCGCGCAAGAATTTCACAAAAAGTATTATACCCGCCCATGGCGACGATCGCCGC
>DMKG01000126.1:19358-19489 GCA_003454415.1 Alphaproteobacteria bacterium | reverse complement strand
CCTTCGATCCGCTGCACCAGACCGCCGCCGCCCAGGAACGGCAATTCGGTTACAATAATGATTTCGTGGCGTTTCTGCCCCTGCCGCCAGGCTCGAAAAATTCCGGCAATGGCCTGCTTTGCGTCAATCAC
>DMKG01000126.1:16181-19147 GCA_003454415.1 Alphaproteobacteria bacterium | reverse complement strand
ATGGCCTGCTTTGCGTCAATCACGAATTCACCAATGCGCTGATGATGTTCCCGGGCCTCACCCCCCCCATGCAGGCGGCGATTGAAAGCGCTGTGGGCGTTACCGCGGTCTCGCTGACGGGCCAGATGCCGCAACTCAGCCGGGAACAGGCCGAGGTGGAAATGGCCGCCCATGGCCATTCGGTGGTGGAAATCAGGTTGCAGGGGGATGTCTGGAAGCCAGTGACCGACAGCCCCTTCAACCGGCGCCTCAGTATGCTTTCCACGCCCATGCGTCTGTCTGGCCCCGCGGCGGGCCATGCGCGGCTGAAAACCTCTGCCGACCCTGCCGGGAAGGAAGTGATTGGCACACTGAATAATTGTGCGGGCGGCGTGACCCCCTGGGGCACGGTGCTGATCGCCGAGGAGAATATCAATTTCTACTTTTCCGGCGATCCTGCGAACACGCCGGAAGCCCGCAATCACGCGCGTTATGGCCTGGCGCCCCACAATAGCCGCTTTCAGTGGGCGCGGTTCCATGACCGCTTTGATATGGAAAAAGAACCCAACGAACCCAACCGTTTTGGCTGGATTGTCGAATTTGATCCCTATAATCCCCGCGCGGTTCCGGTCAAGCGCACGGCGCTTGGACGCTTCAAACATGAGGCGGCGACAGTGGCGCTGGCCGCCGACGGAAGGGTCGTGGTGTATTCCGGAGACGATGAACGCTTCGAATATGTCTACCGTTATGTCAGCCACGGGAAATACGACCCGAACAACCGGGCGGCTAATTCCGCCCTGCTGGATGACGGGATCCTGTCGGTCGCCCGGTTTGAAGCGGATGGCCGTCTGGTCTGGCTGCCGCTGATCTGGGGCGATGGGCCGCTTACCCCTGAGAACGGATTCGCCAGCCAGGCCGACGTGCTGATCGAAACCCGCCGCGCGGCGGATCTGCTGGGGGCAACCAGAATGGACCGTCCGGAAGACATCGAGACGAACCCGCTCAATGGCCGGGTGTATGTGGTTCTGACCGGGAACAGCAAGCGTAGCGACGGGCAGACCGACATGGCCAACCCGCGTGCGGAGAATCTGTATGGGCATATCCTGGAACTCGTCCCGCCCGCGGTGGCGGGGCGCGGGCAGGATCATGGCGCCGCGGAGTTTCAGTGGGACATCTTTCTGCTTGCCGGCGATCCCGCAGCGCCCGGCCACGGGGCGCGCTATCATCCGATGACCAGCCGCCACGGCTGGCTGGCGGCGCCGGACAATATCGCCTTTGACCGGAGGGGGCGAATGTGGATAGCAACCGACGGCGCGAATGATTTCGGTTTTGCCGACGGGGTGTGGGCCTGTGATGTGGAGGGCCCCGGACGCGCGCTGACCCGCCACTTTCTGAACGGCCCGCGCGGCGCGGAGATTTGCGGCCCCTGCTTCACCCCGGACAGCGCCACGTTTTTCGCCGCCGTGCAGCATCCAGGACAGGAACCCGGATCAACATTTGAGAGGCCTTCCACCCGCTGGCCGGATTTCACCGAGGACATGCCGCCGCGTCCCGCCATCGTCGCCATTAGCGCCAGGGGCAAAATAATCGGCGGTTGATTATCCGTCCGGGCTGGGCCATTTTTGCGCATGTTGCATTTGCACGCGCATGCGCATAACCGCAAGACGGATCCGGACCCCGGTCATGCGGTAGCGGGCCGGAATGAACGCCGCGTTCTGCTGGCGTTCGTGCTGAGCGCGGGGTTCATGACGGCGGAGGCCGCGGGAGGGCTTCTGTTCGGCTCCCTTGCCCTGCTGGCCGACGCCGCGCATATGCTGACGGACTCCGCCGCCCTTGCGCTGGCGTGGATCGCGTTTCGCATCACCAGGCGTCCCGCCGATGCGCGGCGGTCCTATGGCTATCACCGGTTTCAGGTGCTGGCGGCGTTTCTGAACGGCGCGGCGATGATCGCCCTTTCCTTCTGGATCGCGGTCGAGGCGATACTTCGCATCACGCAACCCGTAGAGATTTCGCCCTGGCCTGTAATGCTGATCGCCACCCTGGGACTTGGGGTCAATATCGGCAGTTATCTCCTGCTTCATTCAGGAGAGGGAGAAAATCTCAACATGCGCGGCGCGGCCCTGCATGTCATGGGGGATATTCTTGGCTCCGTGGCGGCGATTGCCGCCGCCCTCATCATACTCGGCACCGGCTGGACGCCGGCTGATCCGCTGCTTTCACTGCTCAGCGCCATGGTGATCCTGCGCAGCGCCTGGGGAATTGTGCGCCGTACCACGCATATCCTGCTGGAAGGGGCGCCGGAGGATTTTGACAGCGCCGCGTTGCGTCAGGAACTGACCCGCCTTCTGCCGGAGCTTGAAGACGTCCACCATATTCATGCCTGGACACTGGGGGATGGCGCCACCTTGCTGACCCTGCATGCGGCGGCGAAATCCGGTTCCGACCCGGAATTGCTGCTGCGTCAGATTAAGGACGTGCTGGCGGAGCGTTTCGGCATCCGCCATGCGACCGTACAGATGGAAACCCGCGCCTGCCCGGACGGATAGTCCTGGATATTTTCCCCTTTTTGACCCTGATCAATTACCGGAAACTGAACTCGCCGTAAATTCTCCGTCTGTATTTCACAGACGGAGATGATCAGTCATGAGCATGGGCGAAACCCTGTTTTCCATTCTGGCAGTAACCGGCGTCAGCCTTTACAGCGCAGCGCTGTTATGGTTGACGCTGACCTATCACGATCATCAAAAGCTGCGCTGAGCCGGGAAGGCCCGCTTATTTCTTTTCGACGGTCTCCACCGGAAAACCCGCCTGTTTCCAGGCGCCGAAACCACCGCGCATATGGGCGACGGGGCGCAGCCCCATTTCATGGGCCGCCCGCCCGGCCAGCGCCGAACGCAGGCCCCCGGCGCAGAAAATGATGAATTTTTTACCCGACTGGAAACGCTCCTTCGCATAAGGGCTCTGCGGATCGATCCAGAATTCCAGCA
>DMKG01000126.1:11861-15934 GCA_003454415.1 Alphaproteobacteria bacterium | reverse complement strand
AGTTCTTTGACGCCCTTGGTGATCATGGTTCCCTCCTGCAAAGCGGCTTGCGTGAATGTTAATTACAATTACACCGATTATACGGTAAATCCTGCCCATGAGCATAGTATCTTCAGTCAGGAAAACCGCCCGGCAGGGGCCTTCCAAAAATTTCAGGGGTATCCTTTTGATGCTGTTCTCCGGCATCGCCGTTAGCCTCATGTCCGGGATCATCCTGCATCTGAACAAGACCCATCACCCCTTTGAGGTCGCCTTTTTCCGGAATATTCTTGGACTTTTTCTGTTGGCGCCCCTGCTGGTCGGGCCCGGCATGACGCATTGGCGCACCGGCCGGATGGGTCCGCTGATCTGGCGCGGCCTGTTCAGCGCCGTCTCCATGATGTGCTATTTTTATGGCGTCAAGCTGGTTCCGCTGGCCGAGGTCACTGCGCTTTCCTTCATGGGGCCGCTGTTCGCCACGGTCATTGCGATCATGGTTCTGGGAGAACGCATCCGCATCCGCCGCACGCTGGCGCTGATTGCGGGTTTTTCCGGGGCGCTCATCATCCTGCGGCCGGGATTTCACGCATTCACCCTTGGCACGGCGCTGATCCTGGGTTCAGCGGTGACATGGTCGATTTCCATGATCATCATCAAGATACTGACCAAAACCGAGTCCGCCATAACCCAGAGCCTTTACACCCTCGTGATGCTGACGCCGATCACCGGAATTGCCGCATTGCCTTACTGGCGCACGCCGGATCTCGGCGAGTTTGCATGGATGTTTCTGATGGCGGCGCTGGGCACGGCTGCGCAGCTTGCCTTTACCGGAGCGTTCAAGGAAGCCGATCTCGGCGCCCTGCTGCCCATGGATTTCGCCAAACTGATCTGGGCGGCCATGATCGGCTATCTGTTTTTTGCGCAAACGCCCGATATCTGGGTGTTTATAGGGGGCGCGGTGATATTCGCCTCAACCACCTATATTGCCCTGCGCGAAGCCCGGATCCGGAGCAGGACAGCGGAACAGGAGGCTGAATCCAAACCCGCTATTCCGCAGGAACCGCACAGCTAGGCGGCAGGCCCACGCCCCGAGAGAGAGGAGCCGGGCTTCCTTCGATCACCGGCTTGGGTTAAGCTTCAGGATAAGAAAAACCCATGAAAAGGTGGGCCGCCCATGCAGGATCTGTTGGACTTCACCGGTAAAACCGTTGTCGTGACCGGGGGATCGACCGGCATTGGCAATGGCATCGCCCGCGCCTTTCGCGACCGTGGCGCAAAGCTGATCGTCACCGCCAGCCGTCCGCACGCAACCTATGACACCGACATGGAAGGTATGGAATATCATCAGGTGGATATCGCCGATGATGACGCCATGCGCGCCTTTGCGGAAAAAGTGCCGGGCCTGCATGTTCTGGTCAACAGCGCCGGCGCCGTCTTTTACCGGCGTCAGGAATACCGGATCGACACCTTTCGCAAGGTGCTGGATGTAAATCTGACGGGCGTCATGCATGCCTGCGTGCTGTTCCACGAGAAGCTGAAGGCTGTCCAGGGCAATATCATCAATATCGCCTCGGTTGCGAGCTTTGGCCCCACGCCCGGCAATCCGGGCTATAGCGCCTCCAAGGGCGGGGTGGCGCTGCTGACCAAAAGTCTCGCCACCGCCTGGGGGCCGGAAGGCGTCAGGGTGAACGGCCTCGCGCCGGGCTTCGTCGCCACCAGGATGACCACCGTCAGCCACGAGAATCCGCAGATTTCCGAAGGCATTGTGCGGGACACCCCGTTGCGCCGCTGGGGTACGCCGGAGGAAATGGGTCAGGTTGCGCTGTTCCTGGCTTCCGGCATGGCGTCCTTCATGACCGGACACACCATTCCGGTTGACGGGGGATACGGTTTATAATGCACAAAAACAAAACCTGGTGAGGAAAGGGAGGGTAAATCTATGCATACCAATATTGGCGGCCTGCTGGCGAAACGCGCCGCGCTCAGCCCGCGTCTCGAAGGGATTTATGACGTCGCCAACGACCTGCGCCTGACTTATGCGCAGTTCAACGCCCGTGTCGACAGGACGGCCAATATGCTTGCCGGCCTGGGCCTGAAAAAGGGCGACAGGGTCGCGCTTCTGCTGATGAACAGCATCGAATTCATCGAGTCTTTTCTTGCCTGCGCCAAGCTTGGCCTTGTGGTCGTGCCTCTGAACTGGCGGCTGGTGCCGGACGAACTGGAATTCATCCTGAAGGACAGCGGCAGCGTCCTGCTGATCTTCGGGGGGGAATTCACCGCCAATGTGGACGAACTGCACCGGCGCGGGGGAAAAACCGATATCCGGCAATGGCTTTATGTCGGGCCTGACGGGCACTGCCCGGATTACGCCCAGACATACAGGGATCTTTTCAAAGCCGCCCCGGAGTCCAAGGTGGACATATCGTCCGGCGAGGACGACATGCTCTACATCATGTATACGTCGGGCACGACCGGCCTGCCCAAAGGCGTCGTGCACACCCATAACACCAGCTTCTGGGCGGTGGCGACGTTCTGCTCCACAGCCGATATGCGGCTGAAAGACCGTTTTCTGCTGACCCTGCCGATGTTCCATGTCGGCGCCCTTCTGCCTTTGCTGCTGTGCATTTACGCCGGGATGTCCTGTATCGTGCAGAGATCCTTCGATCCATCGGCAAGCTGGAAACTGATCGAAGGGGAGAAGATCAGCATCGCCCTGTTCGTGCCGGCCATGCTGAATTTCATGATGCAGGTTCCGGAAATCGAGACCGCAGACGCCGCCAGCCTGCGCTATATCACCTGCGGAGCCGCGCCGGTTCCCGACCATCTGGTCCTGACCTATCACAAGCGGAATATTCCGGTGCTGCAGGTCTATGGCTTGACCGAAACCTGCGGCCCAGCCTGCATCGTGAGCATGGACGACTATATGGACAGGCTCGGCTCTACCGGCAAACCCTTCATGCATACCGAAGTGCGCATTGTCGATGCGGCCAGCGGCCGGGACCTGCCGCCGGACGAAGCCGGTGAACTCATCACGCGATCCAAACACAATATGGTCGCCTATTGGAACCGGCCCGACGCCACCGCAGACACCATCCGTGACGGCTGGTTATATACCGGCGATATCGCGCGCATGGATGCGGACGGCTATGTCTTTATCGCGGACCGCAGCAAGGACATGATCATTTCCGGCGGTGAAAACGTCTATCCCGCGGAAATCGAGGGCGTATTGCTGAGCAACCCCAAAATCCGCGAAGCCGCCGTGATCGGGCAGCCTTCCGCGAAATGGGGAGAATCCCCGCTCGCCGTGGTGGTGAAGGCGGACCCCAGCCTGACCGAAGAGGAGGTGCTCGGCTGGTGCAATGGCAAACTTTCGCGTTTCAAACTTCCCAAGGCTGCGGTATTTATCGATGAAATCCCCCGCAACCCGTCCGGCAAGGTGCTGAAACGTCTGTTGCGGGAACAGTTTCCGGGGAGCGCGCCAGAATAATCCCCGAACCTATTGACAACGCAACTGAAACGGAGCGAACGAATGGCGAGTCATGCCGAAAAAATGAAGGAAGTCTTCAACAAGGACATAGCGGATAATTTCATCGCCGCAAACGACAAGCAGACCGGGCTCAGTGAGTTTCTGGGCATTCAACTGGTTGAATTCAGCCCCGGCAAAGTGGTTGCGGAACTGAAGGTGAAACCCGAACTGCTGACGCCATTCGGCAACCTGCATGGCGGCGTGATGTCCGCCTTTACAGACCATGTGCTGGGATGCGTATGTTATCCGCACATGAAAAAGGGGCAATGGGCGGCCACGACCGAATTCAAACTCAACCTCCTGGCGCCGGTCAGCAAGGGCGCCGTGCGCGCCGTTGCGGAAATCATCAACATGACCCGCACCACGGCCGTGGTTCAGATACGCATGGAAAATGACGGGCGTCCCTGTATCGCCGCGCAGGGCACCGTGCTGATCATGGATCCGCGCTAGGAAGCGCTTGTGGACGCAGACGCAAGGAACGGCGCTGCGGTGCAGCCGCGGCGCCACATGTTCGCACTGCCGGACGGGGCGCTCTCCTATCTCGATTTTGGCGGGCCTGAATCGGCGC
>DMKG01000126.1:0-11555 GCA_003454415.1 Alphaproteobacteria bacterium | reverse complement strand
AGGCGATCGATGCGCGCGGGCACGGGGCCAGCACCGCGATCGCAGATCCCGGCGCGCCGCTCTCCTGGAATACTTTCCGGGACGATCTGATCCGGTTTCTGGAGGCGGGCGATGGCCCGCGCCTGCTGGTGGGGCACTCGCTGGGGGCGACCACCAGCCTGCTGCTGGCGGAGGCGCGCCCCGATCTGGTCACCGGCGTGCTGGCGCTGGAGCCGGTCATACAGCCCTATCTGCGCGCCTGGGGCATGCGCGTCAAGCGGCTGCTGCATCTGCCCCACAAGGCCCGTGGCCTGGTGGAAGGGGCGCAGAAACGCCGCGCGGTGTTCGCGGACCGTGAGGCCGTATTCCGCGCCTATAAGGGACGCGGCGCGTTTACCTCCTGGCCCGATCCGGTATTGCACGACTATATCACCGGGGGCACGCGCGACCGGGACGACGGGCAGGTGGAGCTGGCCTGCGCCCCGGCATGGGAGGCGCATGTCTTTCGTTCCAGCGGCACCTATATCTGGGACCGGCTGGCGCGGATAAACGTCCCGCTCACCATTCTCCACGGCAATTTCGCCTCCACCTGCCCGCCGCCCGTCACCCGGCGTCTCGCGCGGCTTTATCCCCAGGCCACCATAGAATGCGTGGACGGCGCCAGCCATTTTCTGCCGATGGAATTCCCCGAAATCGTGCGAATGCATATCCTTCGCATGTCAGGTCTTGGCTGACATACCGCTTTTTGCCCCGACGCTTTCGGGTATAATACCGGCGTATGAGATAAGAGGAAAACCGGGAGAGAAAGTTCAATGGGCAAACAAAATCTGCGTCCTTTCAGCCAGTATGTAAACGCGGAGGAAGGCTGGATCGACCGGCGCATTTTTCACGACCGCGACATCTATGACGCGGAGCTGGAGCAGATTTTTGCGCGCTGCTGGCTGTTCGTCGCCCATGAATCGCAGATCCCCAATCCCGGCGATTTCCTGACCACCTATATGGGCGAGGATGCGGTGATCGTCTCGCGCCGCAAGGACAACGGCGTCGCCGTGTTCATCAATAGCTGTCCGCATCGCGGCAATCCCGTATGTTTCGCCGGCGCCGGCAATACCAGGCAGTTCATCTGCAATTATCATGGCTGGTCATTCGGCAATGACGGGGCGCTGCTCGGCATGCCTGACGAATATGTGTATGAGGCCGATCCCGCATTCGACAAGAAGAAGCTGGGCCTGGTAAACGCGCGGGTGGAAACCTGGAAGGGGCTGGTGTTCGCCACTTTCGCCAAGGACGCCCCCGATCTGCGGGAATATCTGGGCGCCTTCGCCTGGTATCTCGACATGATGCTGGACACGGATGAAGGCGGCACGGAATTCGTGCCCGGAACCGTGCGCAACGTGCTCAACTGCAACTGGAAATTCCCGGCGGAAAATTTTCATGGCGACGCCTATCATGTGGGCTGGAACCATATGGGGGGGTCACTTGCCTTTGGCGGACAGCCGTTCAAGGCGGATCAGAACACCTCGTTCCAGATGACCTCCCGGGGTCATGGCTGGGAATCGGGATTTGACGGCTCGGAACTTCGCGGCCTCGGCAGCCTGGCCATCGCGCAATATGTGATGGCGCAACGGCCCCTCATCGAACGCCGCCTGGGGCCGGAGCGGGCGAAGATGATCGGCTCCATCTCCTCTGTCACCATGTTCCCGAATTTTTCTTTCCTGCCCGGCATCAACACCTTTCGCGTGTGGCAGCCAAAGGGGCCGGACAGGACGGAAATCTGGGCCTGGGCCCTTGTCAACAAAAACGCGCCGGAAGAGGTGAAGCAGGATATCCGGCGTTTCGCCATGCGCTCCTTTTCGCCCAGCGGCATGCTGGAAATGGATGACGGAGAAAACTGGGAAGGGGCGACGAAGTCGAACCGGGGCGTGGTGACCCGGCGGCAGAAACTGTATTACCGGATGAATCTTAACGCCGCCGAAGGGGCGCCGAACTATCCCGGCCGGGTGCGCCAGGGGCAGCTTGGCGACAACAACCAGCTGGCGATGTATCAGCGCTGGGCCGATCTGATGGATGCGGAAAACTGGGCCGCCGTGCCGGACCGCGACCTGCAGAAAGCTGCGGAGTAGGCCCATGGAAAAGCCGGGGCTGGAGCTCGTTAACGAAATCGAACAGTTTCTCTATCGTGAGGCGCGCCTGCTGGATAATGAGGATTATCACGCCTGGCTCGCCCTGCTGACGGAGGATGTTCATTACTGGATGCCGTTCATCGACAACCGTTACCGCCGCGACAAGACGCCCGTGCATAATGAACAGGCGATGGCGCTGTTCGATGAAGACAGGCACAGTCTGGAACTGCGCATCCGGCGGTTCTACACGGGCGCGGCCTGGCCGGAAGACCCCCCCACAAGGCATTGCCATGTGATCACCAATATCGAGGTGGAGCTGACCGGCAGACCGGATGAATATCTTGTGTATTCCGCCTTCATCAACCATCGCAGCCGTCTGGAAAAGGATGAGGATTTCATTATGGGGCGGCGCGAGGATCTGCTGCGGCGGGTGGATGGCGGGTTGAAGCTGGCGCGGCGCAAGATCATCACCACCCAGAGCACCGTGCTGGCGAAGAATATCAGCACGTTTTTTTAGGGAAGGAGCGGGGAAGGCGTAAGGCGCTGTCCTCATGGGTCAGGAAGGGCGGAGATGATATCCCTGACCGGATCGCGAAGCCTTGCGCGTAACCGCGCCCTATCCTTCCGCCCACATACGCAAGAGATTGGAATAGACCTTCGCAAGCGTGTCGAATTCCGCCGATTTGCCTTCCCGCTGAAAGACGGCGCGGCGCACTGCGTCCAGTTCGAACAGCATTTCGCGCTTTGCCGCATCGGGCACGAAGCTTTGCAGCCAGCCCACCACCGCCAGGCGCGCGCCTGTGGTGATCTCGTTCACCCGGTGCAGCGTCGTGGAAGGGTAGAAGACGGCGTATCCCGCTGGGAGTTTATAGCTTTGCTCTCCTGCGGCCGATTCCATCACCAGTTCGCCGCCCTCATACTCCTCCGGCAGGCTCAGAAAGATCGTGAAGGAGACATCCGTGCGCGTCTGCCGGGAATGCATTTCGTCGAGGCCGCCCATCAGCGCATCATCCACATGCCGCCCATAGGACATGGAGGTTTCATAACGGCTGAAGAGCAATGGACGGAAGGCTTTCGGCAGGGAGGAACTCCTGACCAGATCATGGGCCCACAGCGCCGCCAGGATCTTTTTCTGCACTTTTTTGACGGCGGGCTGCGCCGGGTCAAGCTGAAGATTGTTCTTGAGGGAACGCGCATGCCAGCCCGCGGTCCGCGCGCCCTCCTGGAAACGGCCGCAAGCGAACACCGCGCGGGTTTCTTCCAGCAGTTCCGCCGGCAGGATGTCGGCAATGCACAGGATCATGGGTTACTCAATACAGGAACATCGGCTTGCCGCGCACCTGGGCGATTTGCGGGCGATATTCCTGCGTATCGTAAAGCGCCCCTACATCCACCCGCCGCTGGCCCTGAATACAGGCATCCACCGGAACCGTGGTGTAATTGCCATCGCGGATCGCCATCATCTTGCCCTGTTCGCCATCCTCCAGCAATTGCACCGCCATGGCGCCGTAGCTGGCGGCCACCATGCGGTCGAGCGCGTCCGGCCCGCCCGCGCGCATGAGATAGGCCAGCGACTGACTGATAATATTGACGCCGGTGCGGCGTTTCACCTCCTCGCCGATGAAATCGCCGATCCCGCCCAGCTTGCGGTGGCCATAGGCGTCTTCCTCTCCGCGCTCCATGGCCGAACCGCCTTCGACGGCGGCCCCTTCTGATACGATCAGAACCCCATAACCGGAAGGATTGGCGGCCCGGTCCGCCAGAAGCTGCTGCGACAGGCGGTCCAGATTGACCGGACATTCGGGGATCGCCACCCGGTCCGCATCAGCGAGAAACCCTGAAATCAGCGCGGTCTCCCCGGAATTTCGCCCGAACAGTTCGATCACCGCAAGCCGTTCATGGCTGCCGGCGGGGGTCCGCAAAGCTGTGATGAATTCCACCGAACGGCTGACCGCAGTGGAAAAGCCGATGCAGTAATCCGTGCCGAACACGTCATTATCCATGGTTTTGGGGACGGACATCACCCGAACGCCTTCCTGCGCCAGCCGCGCGGCATAGGACAGGGTGTCATCCCCCCCGATGGGCACAAGGGCGTCGATCTTCAGATGCTCCAGCACTTTCAGGACATGGGCTGTCGCATCCGTCACCCCTTCCTTGTTCACGGGCAATCTGGCCCCTTGCAGAAAATCCGGCAGATCGCCCGGCTTTACCTTTCCCGGATTGGTGCGTGAAGTGTGCAGGATGGTTCCGCCGCTACGGTCGATGGTGCGCACGGCATTGGCGTCCAGGGGGGTCAGCCATTGCGCCTGCGCCTTTGGATCGGCGGGATTGAAGGAAAGCGGTCCCGCCCAGCCGCGACGGAAGCCGGTCACCCGCCAGCCGCGGCGCAGCGACTCCCGCGTCAGGGCCTTGATGCAGGGGTTGAGGCCCGGCACATCGCCGCCACCGGTTAAAATTCCTATATGCATCGCATTCTCCAGTGCTGGGGGCGTTACACGATTATCTCTGATATAGGTTATACCATTCCCGTTGACGATTTCTTTTCCCCCAAATCAACTCCCCGCTTGAAATTCCTGACTTGCTCAGGTAAAAACGCCGCCTTGCCATAAGCCCTAGTGGTCCGGTCCTGAATTCGCATCCCGTATTGGCGGGCCTGTAGCGAATGTCAGAACCATAAGGACCACTAGCAAGCAAATGATCCTAGTGGAGTTTTCAGATTTGACATTCGCTTCACGAATTCGCGGTCAGGTGGGATGCGAATGTCAAATCTACTCCACCAGAGGTGGCGGAAAGAGAGACATTTATGCCTAAGATGAAGACCAAAAGCGGCGCGAAGAAGCGCTTCCACCTCACCGCCACCGGCAAGGTGCGGCGCGGGAGGGCGGGCAAGCGCCACGGCATGATCAAGCGCAGCAATGATCAGATCCGCAATCTGCGCGGCGAGACCGTGATGTGCGACGCCGACGCGAAGCGGGTCAAAAAATATTTCATGCCTAACGGTTAAAGGATAGCGATATGGCGCGGGTTAAACGGGGCGTTACGGCGCATGCCCGGCACAAGAAGATCACCGACAGGGCGTCCGGCTATTATGGCCGCCGCAAGAATGTGTTCCGCGCCGCGGTGCAGGCGGTGGAGCGCGCGATGCTCTACGCCTATCGCGACCGCCGTCAGCGCAAGCGCCAGTTCCGCGCCTTGTGGATCCAGCGGATCAATGCCGGGGTGCGGGAACATGGCCTCACCTATGGGCGATTTATCAACGGCCTCAATCTCGCGGGGGTTGCCGTGGATCGCAAACTGCTTGCCGATCTCGCCGTCCGGGAGCCTGAGGCCTTCAAAGCCCTGGTGGATACGGCGCGCAAGGCGCTGGGCTGATCTTCACCGGGGGCCATTGAGGCTCCTGAATCTCTGCGAAATGTGTTAATTCTGGATGGGAGCCGGCTTCAACGGCTCCCTTTTCTTTTTCTATGCGGAATTCAGGAACAGGAAATGAGTGAAATCGAGGCGCTGACGCGCGAGATGCTGCAGGCGGTTGAGAAGGCGCAGGACCTGGCGGCGCTGGAGGCTGTGCGCATCCAGGCGCTCGGCAAGAAGGGCGTCCTGACGGAACGCATGAAAACCCTGGGCGCCATGGGGCCAGAGGAGCGCAAGCTGGCTGGCGCGCAGCTCAATACCGCCAAGGAGTCGCTGAACGCCGCCATTGCTGCGCGTTCCGAAGCGCTGCACCGGGCGGCCCTCGATGCGCGGCTGGCGAGCGAGCGGATCGACGTCACCCTGCCTGCCCGGCCGGAAACCCTGGGCGCCATTCACCCCGTCAGCCAGGTGATCGACGAGGTGATCGCGATTTTCGCCGATATGGGATTTTCCGTCGCCGAAGGACCGGATATCGAGACGGATTTCTACAATTTCACGGCGTTGAATATTCCCGCCGAACATCCGGCGCGGCAGATGCACGACACTTTCTATTTTCATCCGAAATCCGATGGAGAGCGGCTGCTGCTGCGCACCCATACCTCGCCCGTACAGATCCGCGCGATGGAGAACAGCCGTCCGCCGCTGCGCATCATTGCGCCGGGGCGCACCTATCGCTGTGACAGCGACATGACCCACACCCCTATGTTTCATCAGGTCGAAGGCCTGGTCATCGACGAAAGCACCCATATGGGGCATCTGAAAGGCTGCCTGATCGAATTCTGCAAGGCGTTCTTCGAGGTGGATGACATACGCATGCGGTTCCGGCCCAGCCACTTTCCCTTCACCGAGCCCAGCGCGGAAGTGGATATCGGCTGCCGCCGCAGCGGCGATGAAATCCGGATCGGAGAAGGTTCCGACTGGCTGGAAATTCTCGGTTGCGGAATGGTGCATCCCGCAGTGCTGCGTCATGGCGGGCTGGATCCGGAAAAATATCAGGGTTTCGCCTTCGGCGTGGGCATCGACCGGCTGGCCATGCTCAAATACGGGATTCCGGATCTGCGGGATTTCTTCGAGGCGGATTTGCGCTGGCTGCGCCATTACGGATTCGCCGCTCTTGACATTCCCAGTCTGGCCGGGGGGTTGAGCCGATGAAATTCACCCTTGCCTGGCTGCGCCAGCATCTGGAGACTTCCGCCAGTACGGATGCGATCGCCGAACGCCTGACTTCCATCGGACTGGAAGTGGAGAAGGTGGAGGACAGGGCCGCCAGCCTTGCCTCCTTCATCGCGGCGAAAGTGATCTCCGCCCAACCCCATCCCAATGCGGACCGTCTGCGGGTCTGCGAGGTGGATACAGGAAGCGCGCAGGTGCAGGTGGTGTGCGGCGCCCCCAATGCGCGCGCCGGAATGACCGGCGCCTTCGCCCCGGCGGGCGCCGTCATTCCCGAAAGCGGAATGGTGCTGAAACAAAGCAAAATCCGGGGAGTGGATTCCAGCGGCATGCTGTGTTCCGCGCGCGAACTGGGACTTTCCGGTGACCATGAAGGCGTCATCGAACTGCCCGGCGATGCGCGGCCGGGAACGCCCGTCGCCGCCGTTCTGGGGGTAGATGACCCGGTCATCGAAATCTCCATCACCCCCAACCGGCCGGATTGCCTGGGCGTGCACGGTGTTGCGCGCGATCTGGCCGCCGCTGGGGCGGGCCGGCTGATTCCAGGTTCGGTCGACGCGGTTCCCGGCGATGGCCCATGTCCTGTGGAGATCGGCCTGAAATTCGAGGGCCCCACACCCGCCTGCCCGGTATTCGCCGGAAGACTGGTGCGGGGCGTGAAAAACGGCGAAAGCCCCGCCTGGCTGAAGCGGCGGCTGGAAGCCATCGGCCTGCGCCCGATTTCCGCGCTGGTGGACATCACGAACTACATCTCTTTTGACCGGGGCCGCCCGCTGCATGTCTATGACGCGGACAGACTGCGCGGGCAGATTCACGCACGGCTGGGGCAGAGGGGTGAAAAACTGCTGGCCCTAGACGGCAATGAATATGCGATCGATCCGGCGGATTGCGTGATCGCGGACGACACCGGCGTGCTGGGCCTTGGCGGCGTGATCGGCGGCGAGGCCAGCGGCTGCAGCATGGACACGGTCAATGTCTTCATCGAATCCGCCTATTTCGATCCGCTTCGCATCGCCGCCACCGGACGGCGGCACAATATTCTCAGCGACGCCCGTTACCGGTTCGAGCGCGGCGTCGATCCGGAATTCGTTCTGCCGGGGCTGGAACTCGCCACCCGGATGATTCTGGACATATGCGGTGGAACCCCTAGCGAAGTGCGCGTCGCCGGGGCGCCGCCTGCGCGGCCCCAGCCCATCGATTTCCGTCCGGAACGCGTGCGCGCTCTGACCGGCATGGAGGTGAACGAAAGGGAGTGCGTGCGGATTCTGGACAGTCTCGGCTTCGAAGTGCAGGCCGACATTCTGCCGATGCCGGTGCGCGCGCCGTCCTGGCGGCCAGACATACATGGCGAAACAGATCTTGTGGAGGAGATCGCCCGCATTCACGGTTTTGACAAACTTCCGGCCACGGCCCTGCCGCGCCTGCGGGCGGTGACGGGGGCGGCCGTCACCCGCGCGCAGAACCGGGCGCGCATCGCGAAGCGGCTGCTGGCGGGGCGCGGTCTCATGGAAGCCGTCACCTGGTCTTTCATCAGTCCACGGATGGCTGAGCTTTTTGGCGGCGGCGCGCCGGAGCTTACCCTCGCCAATCCGATTTCCAGCGAATTGTCGGTGATGCGCCCGGGCCTGCTGCCAAATCTTCTGGCGGCTGTAAAGCGCAATGCGGATCGGGGGATGGGAGATGTCTCCCTGTTCGAGGCGGGCCCCCAATATGCGGGCGACGCCCCGGAAGCCCAGAGCCTTTACGCCAGCGGCGTGCGCAGCGGACAGCGTCACGACCGCCACTGGGCGGTGGAACAGCGCCCCTGGGATGTGTTTGACGTGAAGGCGGATGCGATGGCGCTGCTGGAACAGTGCGGCGCGCCGATGGACAAACTGCGCGTCACGCCGGATGCGCCGCAATGGTATCATCCGGGGCGTTCCGGCGTAATCCGGCTGGGGCCTAAAAACGCGCTTGGCGTCTTTGGCGAAGTGCATCCCGGAATCGTGGAGGCCTTCGGTCTGCGCGGCGCGGTGATGGCGTTCGAAGTGGCGGTAGAGGCGGTTCCGCTTCCCAAAGGGCGGGTGAGCCCTTCGCGCGGGCCCCTGCGCGCCTCGGATCTGCAGCCGGTGACCCGTGATTTCGCCTTTATCGCCGATGCAGGCGTGAGCGCGGATGCGCTGCTGCGCGCCGCGCAGAGCGCCGCGCCCGATCTGATCACCGCAGTCACCCTGTTCGATCTTTACGAGGGGGAACGCCTGGGGGAAGGGCGGAAATCCCTCGCCATCAGCGTCACCCTGCGCCCGAAGGAAAAAACCCTGACCGATGCGGAAATCGAGAAAGTCGCCGCCAACGTCATCGCTGCGGTGAAGAAGAGCACCGGCGCAGAGCTTCGCGGACAGGCGTAAGCGCAGTTTTTGAAGATCATGCGGCCGCCGAAGACGAAGCGAAAGCCAGCCGCGCCATCGCCTTGAACGACGCCTTCACCGTTCCGTCAGTTTCAGCTCGATGCGGCGGTTACGGGCGCGGGCGGCGTCCGTGTCCGCCGGATCAAGGGGATGAAATTCACCGAATCCCGCCGCCGCCAGGTGTTCTGGCGGCACGCCTTCGCCGCTCAGAAAATTCACCACGGAAATGGAGCGCGCCGCCGACAATTCCCAATTGGAGGCGAAGCGTTCATTCTGGATCGGCACGGTATCGGTATGGCCGTCGACCCGCAGCACCCATTTCAGATCATGGGGAATTTTTGGCGCGATTTCCTTCAGAGCCAGGGCGATTTTGCCCAACTCCTCCAGACCCGCCTCGCCCAGATCGGCGGAACCGGACTGAAACAGAACTTCCGACGGGAAGATGAAACGGTCGCCCTCTATCCGCACCCCTGCCGTATCGCTCAGCACCTCGCGCAGACGGCCGAAAAACTCCGAGCGGTAACGCGCAAGTTCCTCTACCTTGGCGGCCAGCGCCTGATTGAGACGGGCGCCGAGATCGGCGATCACCACCTGGTTCTCCCTGTCTTTGGCCTCCGCCGCATCCAGGGCGCTGGCGATCTGCGCCAGTTGCGCGCGCAGCGCCGCGATCTGTTCATTCAACTGCCTGATCTGCGTCTGGGCCTGCATCGAGACCTGTTTTTCCGCCGCAAGCCCCCCATGCAGGCGGGCGATTTCGCCCTGCGCGGCCTTGAGACTTTCCTCACGGCTCAGCACCAGTTCACGCAACTGGGTGATGGTCTGCGCAGCCTGCTGGGATTTGGCGCTTTCCGCATCGCGCTCGCGGGTGGTTTGGGCGAGGTTTGCTGAAAGACGCGCCACCTCGCTGCGCAGTTCCTCTCCCGCCGCACGCTCCATCGCCAGCATTTGAGCAAGCTCGGCGGCTTTCGCATTCAATTCGCGCAACGCCTCATCGCGGCCAGAAATCGCCTGAGAGAGATAGAATTGCGCCAGGATGAACACCGCCAGAACGAAACTCACCGCCAGCAGAAGATTGGCGAGGGCGTCGACAAAGCCCGGCCAGATGTCAAAAGCACGGCGTGCGCGAAGGCTGCGCGCAGCCATCAGCCGCCCTCCCTGCGCGGGGTCTGGGCAAGCGCGGCCACTGTCCGCGTCAGCAGCCTGATATCCGAACGCAATTCATTGACCGTGCGCTCCCGTCCATCGCTGCTGTCCGCCAGCAGGCGCGCAAGATGCACGTCAATATTGCGCAGATGCTGACGGCTGGCGGGATCAAGCCCGGTCTCTACCGGCTCATTGATCTGGCCAAGGCGCTCCATCGCCGCACGCATCTCGCGCTGGGTGTCCAGCAGACGCCGGGTCAGTTCCTGATCATTCTGCATCTGGTCGTTGATGCCCGCCATCTGGCTGGAGAGCGCAAGCAACGCGTTATTGGCGGCGATACGGCTTTCTTCGCTGCGTGCGATGATGGCCTGCAACCGCTCCATACTGTCCGCGGTCTGTTCCAGCAAGGCCGTGACATAGACCGGCGCCGCGGCGTCCCCTTCGGCCAGCGGGCCGCCGCCCACGCCTGTCAGGCTGGAAAGCCATTCTTCCAGTTCATTGAAAAACTGGTTCTGCGCCTGCCCGGCATTGAGGTCGAGAAAGCCAAGGATAAGCGAGCCGCCCAGCCCGAACAGAGAGGAAGAAAACGCCGTGCCCATGCCGGTCAGCGGCGCGCGCAGGCCGGATTTCAACTGTTCGAACACGCTGGCGATATCGCCGCCCTGCACGGTCAGGCCCTGAATGGTTTCGCCAATCGCGCCAAGGGTGTTGATCAGCCCCCAGAATGTGCCCAGCAGGCCCAGAAAAATCAGCAGGCCCGCAAGATAGCGGGAGATATCCCGCGCTTCGTCCAGCCGGGCGAAAATGGAATCTAGCAGTGATCGCAGCAGATTCGGCGTAAGCGCCGGTTTTACGCCGCGCGCGCCGAGAATCGCGGCCACCGGCGCCAGCAGAACCGGAGGGGCATGTTCCGGAAGGATTCTGTCCGCCGCAGCCGCGCCTGTGGAGTGACGGAAATTCTCGATCCAGGCGCATTCCGCCCCCAGACGCAGAACCTGCCTGAAGCTGTAGAAAATCCCGATGATCAGCACAAGGAGGATCAGGCCGTTAAGCGCCGGATTGGCGAAAAAAGCCATTTGCAGCGTTGAAACCAGAACCGCCGCGACTCCCGCGACCACGGCGAGGAAACCCACCATGCGCAGCAGATAGCGTCTCTGTCCCGACATGACCGGGATAAAAGAGGGGGCGGAATGGCTGGTTTCGTCACTCATTGCGTCAGCACGATCAGATCCACCCGGTCGGGCGGTCCGCCATCCGTGACGGGCCCCAGGGCGCGCACGTCGATACGGGTGCTGTCCACTCCTTTGGCGAGAAGATGGGTGCGCGCCGCCAGCGCCCGCTT
>DMKG01000291.1:4172-4598 GCA_003454415.1 Alphaproteobacteria bacterium | reverse complement strand
TGGCATGCGTTTTGCTGTCCGTGCGCCTGTTTTTATCCCCGGCAGGCCTTCAAACACGCCTTCCCCCCTGCCTCCACGGCAAACCCGCAAATTTCCAGCCATTTCGCTGGCCGCGATGCCTGGCCTCATCCAGATCTCCCTCAAAACCACCCGCCAGATTGTAGCAACGGTTAAACCCCTGCCTGGTGCAGCTGATGGCGGCGTCGCGGGAGCGCGCGCCAGAACGGCAGATGAAAACCACAGGGGTCTCCGGTCCTGCCTGCGCCTGCGCCAGCGCCGCTTTCAGCCTGGCGTCGAAATCCGGGTTCCGGGCCATGGCTGGCAGACTTTGCCATTCTATGGTGACCGGCTGTTTGCCGGCCTCGGCAAGATCCGGTAGACCCACGAAATTCCATTCGGCCGACGTCCGGACATCCACCAACACCG
>DMKG01000291.1:3429-3934 GCA_003454415.1 Alphaproteobacteria bacterium | reverse complement strand
GCCAGGATCTTCCGTCAGCAATCGCCAGGCGCGCCTCGGATCGATATCCCCGGCGTAACCGCGCCGGTTCGCTTCGTCAGGCAACGGATCATCTGGTGCGGAATGCGTCATCAAAATCCCATCCGGTAAAAAAAACCTCACCCGGCCTGCTGTCAACACCACAAGAATAAAAATGCAAATTAATTAAATTAAATAGTCAAAATGCAGACTTATAAATAAAATTAATTCGCGACGAATACTACTATTCGCAAAAAAGTTTCTATGATTACTTGTTTCTACTGGTAACTACTGGAGGGCAAGCGCAATCAATTGCGATATGTTGAGTTTAGCGGGGACGAATTTCATTCGCAATAGACCTGCGCCAAGTTTTTTTCAATCTGCCGCAATTATTTGTCTTGACTCAATTAACTGTAATTATGTGTGGGATTTTTTGTAAAAAACCCGCAAAAAGGTAGAAAAACGCCACGCGCAATGCGGCCCGCATCGCAATCTACAAAGATTTCAG
>DMKG01000291.1:0-3239 GCA_003454415.1 Alphaproteobacteria bacterium | reverse complement strand
ATCGCAATCTACAAAGATTTCAGCTATTTACGCGCCGGGTGCGCGCAGGGCGATTATCCGGCGCCAAGACCATTGACCCTGAGGGTCAGCCGGGAGACCTTGCGTGAGGCGGTGCGTTTCGCCAGCGCGCCCTTTTGCGCCCCCCGCATCAATTCTGGCTCGGCGGCCTTCAGGGCAGCCAAGGCGGCGGCGCGGTCCCCTTTGGCGATCGCTTCTTCCACCTGGCGAACAAAGCTGCGCACACGGCTGCGCCGCGCCCCGTTAACCGCAGTGCGAGCTGCTGTTTGCCGGATACGCTTGGTTGCCTGCTTTGTGTTCGCCATTTTGCCGCCCTGAAACTTCTGGAAAGGAGCGGCGTTATAACCCCAGCGCCTGCGTCAATCAAGCAAGATTGTTGCAGGCGGCGGGGAAAACCGCGCCGCACCCCTCTGGGGTTTTACTAAAAATTTCCTGATATTTCCTCCCGCCTCGTCCTGATCCTCCGGCCTGCCGGAGGTTGAGGGCTAGATTTTTTTGGCCAGGCTGATCCACAATTTCCGTGTGTCCGCGCCAAAGCCGTCCGCCCTGTAAGCAGCAGCCTTGATCTCTCCATATACGCCCCGAAAGGTGAGGCCCAGGGCGGCGTAATATTCCTGACCATATTTCCCCCCGCCGTCGTCAGAAGAAAAATGGTGCGCGCCGCCCCATATTCGGATGACATCGAATGGCCGGACATGCGCCGACTGATAATTGATATCCGCCATCAGATCGCGCACCCCTCCCGGGGGCGGGATATCCAGAACGTCAGTAAATCCCTGGAATTTATGCAACGTGGCGAGGGGGGTGGTGAAGGCGTTGCGCCCATCGCCCTCGAGCACCTCATAGGCCGCCGTCAGCGTGAACGGCCCCTTTGCCAGGCTGGGTTGAAGCAGATAATACCCCTTATCAAAATTCCCCTGCCTGCCGCCATAATCCGACTGGATTGCGGCCTCCAGCACATAAGCGAGTTTCCAGCCGCCAGCCACTTCTGGACCTCTGGCGTCCCAGCGCGCGCCATATGTGCGGCTGGACAAATCCGGCCGCTCATCTATATCGAAAAAATACCCGTAACCTGAAAGTTTTCCAGCGCTCCATCCCAGCCATGCGGCGCTTGCCGCATGCCCCTCCATTTCCCAGTCCCCGAAGGCGGACTCCCGGCCGAAAGCGCGGTTGGCCCGGTCGATATAGGTATAGCGAAGTTCGGTTTTGGGCAGAGCGCGGCTGATCAGCGCCACGGCGTCAAAAGTCTGCATGTTCTGGCGGAAACCGGCGTCGCCGATGAAGCGCTCATTATCATACACAATACGCTGACGTCCAAGGATCGCAGAAACGCCCCACGGTCCGTCATAGCGCAGCGCCGCCTGGTTAAGCTCGGCCGTGTCCGGATCGGGAACAAGCGGATAAGGGGAAGCCGGCTTATTGCCATTGTTGAATCTTTCCGGCCCCAGATGAAATACATGTTCAAACTCGACAAGCGCAGCCAGCCCCTGATAAACGCCGGTCGCATAACCCGCCCGGCTGCGCAGGGTATGGGCGCTGGCTGTCCGTGGCAGATCCTCCTGATCCGCCAGTTCGGTACGGATGCGCATATCCAGCCACCACCCTCCCCCCAGAAGGGCGCTTCCCAGACCTTCCGCCCGTGCGGATAATGGAAAACTGAAACACAACAGAATACAGATACTGGCGCGGCGTGTTACATTCATGGAAAAGCGGGGTCCGATCCGTGGATTGATTCCTTCCTACAACATAACCATGACCGGGTTTTAGTAAATGCGCTTGGGGCATATCCTGCAAAAGTATGCTTGCGGACTTCTCATCCTCGTCCTTTTCGCCCTTCCGCCTGCCATTGCGCAGGAGGTTCACGAAATCGGCCGGCTGGAAAGAGTGCGCAAGGAAGTCAGCGCGCTGCCACCGGCGGGCGATGCAGCCCGTGAGTTGAAGGCTGGCGCATCCGTTTTTCAGAATGAAACCGTGAGGACCGGAAAGGACGCACGGGCTGAACTGCGCCTGCCGGATGCGACGCGCCTGGTGATGGGGGAAAAGGCGGAAGTGCTTCTGGATACCTTCATCTATGACAGGGAGGGCGGCGCCGTCATCAATCTGGCTACCGGGGCGCTGCGTTTCATCAGCGGAAAAACCGGGCATCCGGGCAAACTGACAATCAAAACCCCCGTCGCCACCATCGGCGTGCGCGGAACGGATTTCTGGGCGGGTCCGATCGATGGGGTTTTTGGCGTGCTGCTGCTGAGCGGCGAAGTGGAGGTCTCCAATTCCGGAGGTAGCGTCACCCTGGATAGCCCAGGGGTCGGCACGCTGATCAGCGGAGAGGACATCGTCCCCGGCAATGCCGCCCCCTGGCCCGACGACCGGAGGGCGCGCGCGCTCAGCAAGACGGACTTCTGACATTTGGCCTCACCTGCGCCGTTTGCAGACCGCGTTCCGCCCGCACGGAGCCGGTCCGGAAAGAACAAGTGACCGGTGCGGACATCCGGAGCGTTGACTAGCAGGCAAGGAAGAGCATGGCTGATCTCACACATCATTACGCACAGCTGAAAGGCGTGCGGCTGCATTATGTCACCGCCGGTCAGGGCAGGCCCGTGCTGCTGGTGCACGGCTATCCGCAGACCTGGTATGAATGGCGCAAGCTGATCCCGTTGCTGGCGGATGGATATTTTCTTGTCGCGCCCGACACCAGAGGTCTGGGGGATTCGTCGCGCCCGCTGGAAGGGTATGACAAGAGGCGGGTGGCGGATGATTTATGGAAGCTGATGCATGACGTGCTGGGCCATGACAGGTTTATCGCCATCGGCCATGACTGGGGCGCGCCGGCCGCGTTCCGCCTGGCGGCCGATCATCCCGGCAATATCACGCATCTGGTCATGCTGGACGTGCCGGTTCCAGGCGATCAGCCCCGGGGCGGGACTGCAGACGGAACGCCCCGCTGGCACCATCTTTTTCATCAGGTGCCGGACCTTCCCGAAGCCCTGACCGCCGGTCGCGAACGCCTGTATCTTGAATATTTTTTCGCCAATGGCTGCGATGTGGCGGATGCGATCACTGACGCCGACATCAGGGAATATGTGCGCACCTATTCCCAGCCAGGCGCGATGCGCGCGGGGTTTTCCTATTACCGGAACATGCGGCGCGACGTGGAACTCAACCGGGCGGATTTTACCGCGGGCTTCAAACTGCCCATGCCCTGGCCGCCAATTCCCAGACAG
>DMKG01000195.1:11238-11653 GCA_003454415.1 Alphaproteobacteria bacterium | reverse complement strand
GGGTGGACCTGACCGATGGCGGCAGTTCCAACAAATTCCATCTCGTGGTTTTATTGGCGGACAGCGCTGCGGAATGGAGCCTAGAACTGTTCGATAGCGACAGCAGCGACCTTTACGTATTCTCCAATCCGACAGATATTACCACCCCTACCAACCTGTTCATCCCATTCTCGGTTTTCTCGGGAATCGATTTCACGGCTATCGAGAAAATCGTGTTTGGCGCCAACACAGATGATGCTCTGAATTTTGACACTGCTGTTGGCCTTTTTGAAACCGTCGGCGTCCCCGAACCCGCCAGCATGACCCTTCTGGGCGCCGGAATTATGGGTCTGGGCTATATGGCCCGCCGCCGCAAGGCCTGAGCCCTGATCCATCACAGGCTATGAAAATGGCGGCTTTCGGGCCGCCATTTTTT
>DMKG01000195.1:10605-10897 GCA_003454415.1 Alphaproteobacteria bacterium | reverse complement strand
TCTGCAGCGCGCGCCACATGGCGAAAGGGGTAAGGGGCATGTCGAGATGGGTGATGCCCAGATGCGCCACCGCATCCAGCACCGCGTTCATCAGCGCGGGCGGCGCGCCGGTCGCCCCGGCTTCGCCGCAGCCCTTGACCCCCATCTCGTTGGTGGCGCAGGGGGAATTGCAGGTCTCGACGGCAAAGCCCGGCATATCGGCGGCGCGCGGCATCCAGTAATCGAGGAAGGAGCCGCTCAGCAATTGCCCGCTGTGCGGATCATAGACCGCGTGCTCCCCTAGCGCCTGACC
>DMKG01000195.1:3338-10447 GCA_003454415.1 Alphaproteobacteria bacterium | reverse complement strand
GCGGCGCGCGGCATCCAGTAATCGAGGAAGGAGCCGCTCAGCAATTGCCCGCTGTGCGGATCATAGACCGCGTGCTCCCCCAGCGCCTGACCCAGCCCCTGCACGATGCCGCCATGCACCTGCCCCTCGACGATCATCGGGTTCAGCACACGGCCGAAATCATCCACCGCCGTATAGTTCAGCACCCGGATGACTCCGGTTTCCGGATCGATCTCCACCTCGCAGATATGGCAGCCATTGGGAAATTGAAATGGCGTATTGTGATATTCCGCATTGGCTGTAAGCCCTTCCGGGCCAGCCGCCTTTGCCGCATCCCCAAGGGTGATGGTCCGGTCCGTGCCCACGATCCGGAATATGCCGCCCTCATATTCGATGTCGGCGCTGGCGGCCTCCAGCTCGTTTGCGGCGGCAAGTTTGGCCCTGGCGATCACTTCCACCGCAGCGGCGCGCGCCGCGCTGCTCCCCATCAGTCCTGAGCCCGAGCCCCCGGAAAGTCCGCCCGCCGGCAATTCATTGCTGTCGCCGCTGCTGACGCGGATTCGCTCGAACGGCACGCCAAGGGCGTCGGCGGCGATCTGGGCGTAAACCGTTTCATGCCCCATGCCGTTGGACTGATTGCCCATGAACACCGATACCGCGCCGTCAGGCAAAAGGGTGACTTTCGCGGTCTCCATGGGCGGACCGCCAGATTTCTCCACATAAAAGGCCATGCCGATTCCAGAGAGCTTACCTGCCGCCCTGCGGGCTTTCTGGCGCGCCGTGAACCCGTCCCAATCGGCCAGACGCTGCGCCTCGCGCATGACGCGGTGGAAATCGCCGCTGTCATAGACATAACCGCCAGCGGTGGCATAGGGCATCTGATCCGGACGGATGAAATTGCGCGCGCGCAACTCGTCAGGCGCGATGCCCATTTCGCGGGCCGCCGCATCCACCAGCCGCTCGATCAGATAGGCGGCTTCGGGCCGCCCCGCGCCCCGATAGGCGTCGGTTGGCACCGTATTGGTGAAGACGGGTTTCGCATTCAGATACATGGCGGGAATGGCGTAGACCCCCACCTGCAGACCGCCCGCGCCGGTGGTGAACATGCCCGGCCCCATGATCGAGGCATAGGCCCCCACATTGCCCGTGATCTGCGCCCGAAGCGCCAGCATCCGACCGTCCCCGTCCAGCGCCAGCTCCGCATCGCAGATCTGGTCGCGGCCCTGATGATCGCTGAGGAAACTCTCACTGCGTCCCGCCGTCCATTTCACCGGCCGGCCGATCTTCTTCGCGGCCCAGATGGCGGTGACCTGTTCAGGGTAGATGAACGCCTTCATGCCGAAACTGCCGCCCACATCATAGGTCCGCACCCGCATGGATTCGGGCGGAAGATGAAACACCGCCCCGGCCACGAGACCACGCCAGCGGAACACCCCCTGTGTCGCGGTATGCACCGTATAATGATCCGTCCCGGGATCATATTCGGCGATCACCATGCGCGGCTCCATGGAGTTGGCGACCACACGGTTGTTGATGAGATGCAGCCGGGTCACATGGCGCGCGCGGGCAAAGCCTGCATCCGTGGCCTTCCTGTCACCCAGTTCCCAGTCCACCACCAGATTGCCGGGGGCTTCCGGCCAGATTTGCGGCGCATCCGGCAGCAGGGCCAAAGCGGCGTCCGTGACGCAGGGCAATTCTTCATATTCGACCGCCACCAGATCCGCCGCGTCACTGGCCTCCCGCCAGCTTTCCGCCAGCACCACCGCCAGAGGATCGCCTACATGGCGCACGATTTCCGGGCACAGCGCCAGGCGGAACGGGGTGATATTCCCCCGGCCGTCACGCCCCGTCAGACTGGCGATGCAGGGCATGCCGCCCAGACCGCTCTCCGCCATATCCCTGCCGGTAAGGATCGCCACCACGCCGGGCGCAGCCTTTGCTTCGTCCAGATCCAGGGCCGCGATGCGCGCATGGGCATAAGGCGAACGGACAAAGGCCGCATAGACCTGTCCCGGCGCATTCACATCATCGCCATAACGCCCCTGTCCAGTGATGAAACGCGCGTCTTCCTTGCGGCGGTAGGCCTGTCCGGTTGCAAATACTCCCATGGCGCTCTTTCCTGCTGGTCTATCCGTTCATTGCATCGATTTCTGGCAGCACTTCATCGATCAGCAGTTTCGTCTGCGCCAGCATTTCATCGCCATTGGCGGCAACCGGCCGCAGGATGAATTTATGGGCTCCTGCTGCGATGAATTCACGCAATCGCGCGAGAATGTCTTCCGCGCCGCCCACTGCATAATAACCGCGGGGGTCGTCCTTGACCCGTTTCGACAGGGCTTCGAGATTACGCGCCACCGGCGCATCATCCCAGCGGCCAAAACGGAACGCAAAGCCCGCCCCGTAATGATCGGCGTCTATGGTTCTTCCGGATTCAAGCAGCGCCTGTTTGACGCCTTCGATCACCGGCGCGATCTGCGCAGGGGTCTCGATCCCCGCCTGCCAGCCCGTGCCATACAGCGCCGTACGGCGGATCGCGCCTTCAGCCGATCCTCCAACCCACAGGGGAATGTCGCTCTGCACCGGGCGCGGGGAAATGGAGACATCTTTATACTGAAAGAACTCCCCTTCAAAACTGACGCTTTCCTCACGCCAGAGCCGGGAGATCAGCAACAGGCACTCATCGGTGCGCACGCCGCGCCGCCGGGTGGGGCGGCCCGTCGCCGCCCATTCCGGCCCAAAGGCGCTGCCGACGCCGAACGCCGGAAGAAGCCGGCCATTGCTCAGCACATCGATGGTGGCGCATTGCTTGGCCAGCAGAAGCGGGTCGCGCAGACCGGCGGAAGCGACATTCATGCCGAATTTGAGGCGCCGGGTCGCGCCGGCCAGGGCCGCCATCACGCTCATGCATTCCAGATGCGGGTCTTTGGAGACGATGCGGTCGGACTGCCAGATGGAATCGACGCCGCTGTCCTCGCATAGATCCACCCAGCGCCAGAACGCCTCCGCATCACGAAATGGAAAATTTGCAATGCCCAATCCCACGCCATAGGTCATGCGGTCTGTTCCCTGACTCTTCTCTCAAAGCCCTTTTTCAGCCTACCACATTCCGCGGCAAGCTCCAGGCCTGAAGAAGAAACGTTACGCCGTAAGACTGGTGGCGGGAATTTTCAGTACGCTTTCAATGAGATGTCGCAGAAAACCGTCCATATCCCGGGCGGCCTGATGGGCGAAATGCATCAGCACCACCATATGCGCATCCCCAACAATGATGCGCGCCGCATCGCGCGGATCGACATCCGCGGGGATCTGGCCCTGCCTTTGGCCGCGAACGATCAGATCCTGCAGACGGTTCACCACCTTTTCCTGAAAGACAAGGTATTTCGGCCAGATGTCGTCACGCACGGATGTGCTCCACTCCAGCCAGACCCGCACCATATCCGTATGGGTTTCGGTGGCGTCGGCAAAAGCGCGCATGAGATTATAGAGCGCCTGGGGCGCCGTCACATTCTTCTGGTCGAGATTCTCCAGAAGGGCGGTCAGATTTTTGGCCACTTCCTCCAGTATCTGCAGGACCAGGATTTCACGGGTAGGGAAATAGTTGAACACGGTGGCCACGGAAACCCCGGCTTCCCGGGCAATTTCCGCATGGCTGGCGCGGCCTATCCCGAGGCGCGCAAAAACCTGAATGCCATAATCCATTAATTGCGCCCGACGGTCTTCTGGCTGCATCCGCCTGCGGGGTGATGCGATATTCATGGACAGGTCATTAATGCATTTAACCGGCTTTGTCCAATCTATCATAAGAAATTCGCGCGCGTCTCTGACGCCTGCCTCAAGAATGTGCGGGAGAAAGGCAAACTGCCCCCAAAACCAGCACCGTGTCGATCCCCCTGTAAACTAACCCGCGTTAAAATCAGCCTTTTCCTGAATTTAAGGATTGGCCTGATTGTTGCGTTCCCTTCTCAGAGCAGACGTTGTTTCAGGAAATAAGGGATAAAGGGTAAACGGCAATGAAGCCAAAACTGGTGGTTATCGGCAACGGAATGGCCGGTATGCGAGCGGTCGAGGAACTTCTTGAACGCGCGCCGGACGCCTATGACATTACCGTATTCGGCGCCGAGCCGAATGTGAATTACAACCGCATCATGCTCTCGCCGCTTCTGGCGGGGGAAAAGAGCTTTGCGGACATCATCATCAACGATCTTTCCTGGTATGCGGATAACCATATCACGCTGCATCTCGGCGAAAAGATCGAGGCCATCGACTGCGCCGGCAAGAAGGTGGTCACGGCTGGCGGCGCCAAACTTCCCTATGACCGGTTGCTGATCGCCACCGGCTCCGACCCGTTCATTCTGCCTATCCCGGGGGCCGGTCTGCCCGGCGTGGTGACCTTCCGTGACAGGGGCGATGTTGAACAGATGCTGGAGGCAAGCCGCCGGCATAAACGCGCCGTGGTCATTGGCGGCGGGCTGCTGGGGCTGGAAGCCGCGAACGGGCTTCTGGCGAACGGCATGCAGGTCACTGTCCTGCATCTGATGCCCAATCTGATGGAGCGTCAGCTCGATGAAGCCGCGGGCTATCTGCTGCAACGCGAACTGGAGGTTCGCGGGATGGAGATCATCACCCGCGCCAACAGCCGGGAAATCTATGGCGCCGATAAGGCCGAAGGCGTCCTGCTGGATGACGGAAGGCGCATCGACGCCGATCTCGTGGTGATGGCGGTAGGCATCAAGCCGAATATCGCCCTGGCGAAGGCTGCGGGGCTGACCTGTGAACGCGGCGTCGTCGTGGATGACCACATGGTTACGTCGGATCCTTCGATCCTGGCCGTGGGCGAATGCGTGCAGCACAGGGGCGCGGTCTATGGCCTGGTCGCGCCGCTGTTCGATATGGCGAAAGTGGTCGCCGCCCAGCTTGCCGACGACGCGGCGGCGGCCTATGAGGGTTCGGTCACCAATACGCGGCTGAAAGTAACAGGTATCGATCTGTTTTCCGCAGGCGATTTTTCCGAAGGCGAAGGCTGCGAGGACATCATCCTGCGCGACGCCAGCCGCGGGGTCTATAAACGCCTGGTGCTGAAAGACAACCGCATCCGCGGCGCCGTGCTGTATGGCGATACTGGAGATGGCGGCTGGTATTTCCAGATGCTGCGCGACGGCGTGGATGTTTCCGGCATGCGCGACAGCCTGATCTTCGGACAGGCCTTCGCCGGAGGTGGCCGGGAAAACCCTAAATCCGCCGTTGCGGCGCTGGCGGATTCTGCGGAAATCTGCGGCTGTAACGGCGTGTGCAAAGGCAGGATCGTAACCGCGATTTCGGAACACGGTCTTACCAGCGTCGATGAGGTGCGGGCCAAGACCAAGGCGTCGGCTTCTTGCGGCTCCTGCACCGGACTTGTGGAGCAGCTGCTGCAAATCACCCTGGGTGACGGTTATCTGGGCGGGCCGGCGGTCAAGTCCGTGTGCAAATGCACGGATCTCTCCCATGACGAAATACGCCGCCTGATCCTGGTCAGGGAGCTGAAAACCATTCCCGCCGTCATGCAGGAACTGCAATGGAAATCCGCTGATGGTTGCGCCACCTGCCGTCCGGCCCTGAATTATTATCTGCTGTGCGAATGGCCTGGCGAGTATTGCGATGATTATCAGTCGCGTTTCATCAATGAGCGCGCCCACGCCAATATCCAGAAGGACGGCACCTATTCCGTGGTGCCCCGCATGTGGGGCGGCCTTACCAACGCCAGGGAACTGCGGGCGATCGCGGATGTGGTGGAGAAATTCGCCATCCCCACGGTGAAGGTGACCGGCGGCCAGAGACTGGATCTGCTGGGCGTCCAAAAAGACCAGTTGCCGGAGGTCTGGAAAGACCTGAACGCTGCGGGCCTTGTTTCCGGCCATGCCTATGGCAAGGCGCTGCGCACGGTGAAAACCTGTGTCGGTTCCGAATGGTGCCGTTTCGGCACCCAGGCTTCCATGGGCATGGGCGTGGAGATCGAAAAAATGACCTGGGGAAGCTGGACCCCCCACAAGGTGAAAATGGCGGTGTCCGGCTGCCCGCGCAACTGCGCCGAGGCGACGATCAAGGATTTCGGCGTCGTGGCCGTGGATTCCGGCTGGGAACTCCATGTAGGCGGTAATGGCGGCATCAAGGTCCGCGCCACCGATCTTCTCTGCAAGGTGGAAACCGCGGAGGAGGTGCTGGAATATTGCGGCGCCTTCATGCAGCTTTACCGCCAGGAAGCCCATTATCTTGAGCGCACCGCGCCCTGGCTGGAGCGCGTGGGTCTTGACCATATCCGGGAAAAAATCGTCGAGGACAAGGAGAACCGCGCCAGGCTTCACGCCAGATTTCTGCATTCCCAGAAGTTTGTGCAGAAGGACCCGTGGGCCGAACGCGCCAGCGAAGGCGTGCACGCCCATGAATATCGCCAGCTTGAAATGGCGTGACGGGAGATTGTGAGATGGCCGAATGGATTGAAACCGGAAAAGTGACGGATATTCCAAGGCTAGGCGCCCGGACCGTTCAGGCGGGCGGCCTGCGGATCGCCATTTTTCGCACCGCTAATGACGAAATTTTCGCGCTGGAAGACCGCTGTCCGCACAAGGACGGCCCGCTTTCCCAGGGCATTGTGCATGGCCGCTCGGTCACCTGCCCCCTGCATAACCAGGTGTTTCATCTGGACAGCGGCCAGGGCGCCGATCCGGATGACGGCTGCGCCCGGAGCATCGCGGTAAGGGTAACGGATGGGCGCGTATTCCTTGCGCCTGCACCTCAGCAGCAGGCTGCGGAATGACCCTTTCCACAAGCTGTCCCTATTGCGGCGTGGGCTGCGGAGTTGACATATCCATGCCGCCCACGGGCGGCGTTTATGTTTCCGGCACGCCCGATCACCCTGCCAATACCGGGCGGCTGTGTTCGAAAGGAACCAGCCTGGGTGAAACCCTGGACATGCGGGGCCGGCTGCTTCGCCCCTCCATCAGGGGGCAGGCGGCGGACTGGAATCAGGCGCTGGATCATGTGGCGTCGCGGCTGCGGGCGGTGATTGCGGAGCATGGTCCGGACGCTATCGCCTTTTACGTCTCGGGCCAGTTGCTGAGCGAGGATTATTACGTCGCCAACAAGCTGATGAA
>DMKG01000195.1:0-3084 GCA_003454415.1 Alphaproteobacteria bacterium | reverse complement strand
GTCGCCAACAAGCTGATGAAGGGGTTTATCGGCGCCGCCAATATCGACACCAATTCCAGGCTCTGCATGGCGTCCAGCGTCGCCGGGCACAAACGCGCCTTCGGCGAGGATATCGTTCCCGGCTGTTATGCGGATTTCGAAGAGGCCGAGGTCGCGGTTCTGGTTGGCTCCAACACCGCCTGGTGCCATCCGATTCTCTATCAGCGCCTGATGCAAAGGCGCGAGACGGGAAATCTGCGTATCATCGTGATCGATCCGCGCCGCACGGCGGCGGCGGCTGGCGCCGATCTGCATCTCGCCATCCGCCCCGGCACGGACGTGCATCTCTTCAACGGCCTGCTGTGCCATCTGGCGAAAACCGGCGCCGTGGACAGGGATTATATACAGAACCACACCAGCGGCTATGAGGCCGCGCTGGAGGTCGCCGGGGAGCAAGGCGCGGAAATCGAATCCGTTGCGCGCGCCTGCGGCGTGGAGCATGCGGACGTAGAACGGTTTTATCAATGGTTTACGAAAACGGAGAAGACGCTTACCCTCTATTCCCAAGGGGTTAATCAATCCAGTCAGGGGACGGACAAGGTCAACGCCATTCTGAACTGTCATCTCGCCACCGGGCGCATCGGCAGGCCGGGCATGGGCCCCTTCTCCCTGACCGGACAGCCCAACGCCATGGGCGGGCGGGAGGTCGGCGGCCTCGCCAACCAGCTTGCGGCGCATATGGATTTCTCCTGCCAGGAGGACATCGACCGCGTCGCCCGTTTCTGGAAGGCGCGCAAAATTGCCGACAACCCCGGCCTGAAAGCAGTGGACATGTTCAGGGCGGTGGCGGATGGCCGCATCAAGGCCATCTGGATCATGGCCACCAATCCCGCCGTCAGCATGCCGGACGCGAATGCGGTTCGCGCCGCGCTCGCCAATTGCGAACTCGTCATTGTTTCGGATTGCGTCGCCTCGACCGACACCACCGCCTATGCCGATGTTCTGCTGCCTGCTGCGGCTTGGGGCGAGAAGGATGGCACGGTCACCAATTCGGAACGCTGTATTTCCCGCCAGCGCGCGTTTCTGCCCCTGCCAGGGGAAGCCAGACCCGACTGGTGGATCATGACCGAGGTCGCCCAGCGAATGGGCTATGGCAAGGCTTTTACTTACACCAGACCCGCGGAGATTTTTCGCGAGCATGCCCGGCTTTCCGGCTTTGAAAACGATGGCGCGCGGCTTTTCGACATCAGCGCCCTCAGCGACATCAGCGACGAAGCCTATGACGCCCTGAAACCCGTCCAATGGCCTGTCACTCCCGCCTCGCCGGAAGGAACGCCGCGCCTGCTGACGGATGGCGGGTTTTCCACGCCGGACAGGAAGGCCCGGTTTATCGCCGTAACCCCCGGCATCCCCGCGCGCTGGCCGTTTTCCAGCTACCCGATGGTGCTGAACACGGGGCGCGCCCGCGATCAGTGGCATACCATGACCCGGACCGGATTGGCCGCCAGCCTTGGCCGCCACAGCCCTGAACCCTATGTGGAAATCGGCGCAGGCGACGCGGCGCTCTATGGCCTTGCTGACGGCGCGCTTGCGCGGGTGCGCTCGGAACTTGGCGAAACGATCTTGCGTGTACGGATCAATGGGGATCAGCGGACCGGCATGATGTTCGCCCCCATTCACTGGAACGGTCAGTTTGCGTCCAAAGCCGTTGTGGGAGGGCTGATCCATCCGGCGACGGATCCCATCTCGGGACAGCCTGAATTCAAATGCACCCCGGCCAGTATCGAACCGGTCAAATTCCGCTGGTCCGGGCTGCTGCTTTCGCGCAGACGGCTTTCGCTTTCACACATTCCCTACTGGAGCATGCGGGCGGGGTCAGGCTGTCATATCTATCTGATGGCCGGCGATGACGACCCCGCGCAGGCGCGCGAATGGGCTGGAAAATATTTCGCAGCCGTCCTGCCACGGCGCGACGCCGAATATATGGACCAGGGCCAGGGGGATTACCGCACCGCCTGTTTCGACCGCAAGGGCATCGCGGCGGCTCTGTTCCTCTCCGCTGGAGACCGGCTGCCGGATGCGGGATGGCTCGAATCCCTGTTTGACGGCGGTAATTTTTCTGAAATCGCCCGATCCTCGATCCTCTCGGGAAGGGCCGCGGGCAAGGCGCGTCAGTGCGGCCCTCTTGTCTGCGCATGTTTTAGTGTTGGTCAGGACACTATCATCAATGCGATAGTCGAGCAGGGACTGGATAGCGTCGCGGCCGTGGGCGCAGCCCTTCAGGCGGGCACGAATTGCGGCTCCTGCCGGCCGGAAATCCAGGCCCTCATCTCGAACGCCCGGACCCGGCATGCGGCCGAATAGGGCCTGACACAGGAATTTCTCATGTCCCGTTTCGATGACGCCATCGCCGCTTTCGACGCAGCGCATGCGCAGGACCCCAATCTTGTCATGGCCGACGGCGCCCTGCAGCCTGCCGAGCTGGTCTACAGCCGGCGGATGAGCGAAATGCTCATGAAGCACTGGCCTGAAGCGTCAGAAGCCCTGCGCCTTGCCGCCCGGTGCCAGCATATCCGCCGCTGGGAACTTCCGCGCGCGGATTATGCGCCAGGGCGCGCCGGATATCTGCAATGGCGCGCGGAGGAAAAGCGCCGCCACGCCGTGGCGGCCGGGGAAATCCTGCTCAAGGCCGGCTATGACGCCGCCATGGCCGAACGGGTGGGGCAATTGCTGCGCAAGGAGCGTCTGAAACAGGACGCCGAAGCGCAGACTCTGGAGGATGTGGCGTGTCTCGTATTTCTGGAGGACCACCTGGCGGAATTCGCCCCGAAACATGACGAAAACCTGATCCTGGACATCATCGCCAAGACCTGGGTGAAAATGTCGGCGGCGGGACAACAGGCGGCGCTGGCGCTGGCGCTGCCCGCCGCTTCGCGCGGTCTGGTGGAACAGGCGCTGGCGAAAAAAGCCGGCGGGTGAATTACAGTCCGCGGCGCTCCCTTATGGCGGCGGCAAGCGTGCCGTCGTCAAGATAATCCAGTTCTCCCCCCCCCGGCACGCCATGCGCCAGCGAAGCCACGGCGCCCCCTTTTGCGGCCAGCAGAT
>DMKG01000006.1 GCA_003454415.1 Alphaproteobacteria bacterium | reverse complement strand
ACGACCGGCCAGCCCAAGGGCGTAATGCATACCGCCAATACGCAAATGGCCAACGCGCTGCCCTATTCGCGGCGGCTGGGGCTGAATGAAAAGGACGTGATACTGATGTCTTCGCCTCTGGCGCATCAGACCGGATTTCTGTATGGCGTCATCATGCCGCTGCTGATCGGCGCAAAGACCGTCTATCAGGATATATGGGACCCGAAGGTGGCGGCGCAGCTGATCCAGGAGGAAAAAGTCACCTATACCATGGCCTCGACGCCGTTTCTGGCGGACCTGGCCGATACGCCGCAGGTGCGCGATTATGACACCGGCTCGCTGAAGATCTTCCTGTGCGCCGGCGCGCCTATTCCCCGTGTGCTTGCGGAACGCGCCAGCAAGGAGCTTGACATCAAGGTGCTGTCGGGCTGGGGCATGAGCGAGAATGGCGCGGTGACGACGACCGAACCCAACGATCCGATCGAAAAGGTCTTCAATACAGACGGCAAGGCGCTGCCGGGCGTCGAAGTGCGGGTCGTGGATGACAAGGGAAAGGCGGTTCCGGTGGATGCCGAGGGCCTGTTACAGGCGCGGGGCTGTTCCGCCTTTGTCGGTTATATGAAAAAACCGGAAATGCATGGTACGGATGAAGAGGGCTGGTTCGATACGGGGGATCAGGCGCGCATGGATGCGGACGGCTATATCCGGATTACCGGGCGCTCCAAGGACATCATCATCCGCGGCGGTGAAAACATTCCCGTGGTGGAGGTGGAGGAACTGCTCTACCGCCACCCGGCGGTGGTGGATGCGGCGATTGTCGGCATGCCCGATCCGCGCCTGGGCGAACGCGGCTGCGCCTTTGTTACGCTGGCGCCCGGGGCGGAGTTGAGCTTTGCGGAAATGATCGACTATCTGAACGGGGCGCGGCTGGCGCGCAACTATCTTCCGGAAAGGCTGGAAGTGATCAGGGAAATGCCCCGCACCGCAAGCGGCAAAATCCAGAAATTCGTGTTGCGCGAAATGGCGAAGGAGTTTTCAGCATGACGGCGCCTTACCTGATTACCGAAATGCTGCGAAACACGGTTTCGGGCCATGTCACCGGGTTTTCCCGCCGTCAGCAGCCCGGTGAGGGGCTGAAACATGCGGCGGTGGCGCTGGTGATCACCAGCAACAGTGCGGGTGAAGGCGCAATCATCCTGACGCGCCGCGCGCCGCGCCTCAACGCCCATGCGGGGCAGTGGGCGCTGCCGGGCGGGCGCATCGACAGGGGGGAAACGGGGGTGGAAGCCGCCTTGCGCGAAATGCACGAGGAAATCGGGCTTGCCGCCGGGCCCGCCAATGTCATCGGCCTGCTCGACGACTATCCCACCCGTTCGGGCTATCTGATCACGCCGGTCGTGGTATGGGCGGGTGCGAATGCGAATATCATCCCCAATCCAGGCGAAGTCGCCTCTGTTCATCATGTCAGCTTCAGCGAGCTGAACCGCCCGGATTCACCCGTCTTCTTTTCGATACCGGAAAGCGACCGGCCGGTCATTCGCGTCCTGATTGAGGACAGTTTCGTACATGCGCCGACCGCGGCCGTCATGTATCAGTTCCGCGAGGTGTGCATTCACGGCCGCCACACCCGCGTCGATCACTACGAACAGCCGGTATTCGCCTGGAAATGAGGGCGTTCAGGCAGGTGGTCTGGTTCTTACATTCGCGTAATGGATTCGCGGGGCAAGGAGCGCGAATGTCACATCCGCTACACTAGGCTGGCGCAGAACCGCTGAATGCGCTCGCACGCCGCCGTCAGCGCCCCGGTCGAGGTGGCGTAGGAGATGCGGAAATGCGGCGCCAGGCCGAATGCCGAGCCGTGCACAACGGCGACTCCTTCTGCCGCCAGCAGCGCCTTGACGAAATCCTCATCCGTCTCGATCACTTTCCCGTCGGGAGCCTTCTTCCCGATGCAACCGGCGCAGCTTGGATAGACATAGAACGCGCCCTCCGGACTGGGACATTCAATACCCCTCGCCTGATTGAGCATGGAGACGACAAGATCGCGCCGCTGCTGAAAAATCCTGCCCCGTTCGGCGATGAAATCCTGCGGTCCGTTCAACGCCTCCACCGCCGCCCACTGACTGACCGAACTGGGGTTGGAGGTGGATTGGCTCATCACATTCGCCATCGCCTTGATCAGGATTTCAGGTCCGCCCGCGTAACCGATGCGCCAGCCGGTCATGGCATAGGCCTTGGAGACGCCATTCATGGTCAGGGTGCGGTCAAAGAGCCCGGGTTCGACCTGCGCGATGGTGGCGAATTTCATCCCGTCATAAAGCAGGTGCTCATACATGTCGTCGGCGAGAATCCATACATTGGGGTGGCGCAGCAGAACATCGGTCAGCGCCTTGATCTGGGCGTGGCTATAGGCCGCCCCGGACGGATTGCTGGGAGAGTTGAAGATCAGCCATTTGGTGCGCGGGGTGATCGCGGCCTCAAGCGACTCCGCCGTCACCCGGAAACCGGTCCTGATGCTGGTCTCCACAAAGACGGGGGTCGCCCCCGCCATCAGCACGATATCGGGGTAAGACACCCAGTACGGAGTCGGTATGATCACTTCGTCCCCCGGGTTCAGGGTGGCGAACAGGGCGTTGAAAATCACCGGCTTGCCGCCCGGCGCGACCGA
>DMKG01000008.1:13860-14104 GCA_003454415.1 Alphaproteobacteria bacterium | reverse complement strand
TATGAAAGGCAGCACTTATGTGTAGAGCCGCCTGAAACGCCAGCGCCAGACCAACCGGGGAGACCTCAGGGTAATACCCGCGAGTGGGTCTGGCAAATTGTGCGGATCGACAGGCAGATGCAGATGAGGCGCGCGGCGACTGACGGCAGGCTGTAACTGCGCCCTCTACTTTCCCAGCGCCAGCCGCACATCCGGGCCCGCGCCTTTATCTGGTCCGATCAGATGGACGCCGGCGCTTTTTGTT
>DMKG01000008.1:7616-13632 GCA_003454415.1 Alphaproteobacteria bacterium | reverse complement strand
TTTTAGAGTCTGGGTGATGGCTTCAGTCGATGCGCGTTGCGGGCAGTGCTGACCTTTTTCAAAGCCACGAACAGTGATCCGGCTAACATTTGCTTTTTCTGCAAGCCGATCTTGCGACCAGCCCCCTGCCCTGCACTGTTCGGACGTCAATTGCATGTACGTAATTTAGCTCCCCCGGACGGCAGTTCAACATCAACCAAAATGGTTGAAACTGGGTCAAGTGGCCCCTTACTTGCATTTAATGATACCGGCAGGGAAATAGTAACGCCAGCCGGAACTTCGCGCCCCCTTTGAAAGTGTATTGCAGTGCCCGAGACGCCGCTCATCGCTACAATCTCTGCTGGACTGGTCCTTGCTTTCGTATTCGGACTCGTGGCGCACCGCCTTCGCATCCAGCCGCTTGTTGGATATCTGCTGGCGGGGATCGTAGTCGGACCCTTCACACCCGGCTTTGTAGCGGACCAGGATCTGGTGATTGAACTTGCCGAGATCGGCGTTATTCTGCTGATGTTCGGAGTGGGACTGCATTTCTCACTGAAAGATCTGATAAAGGTTGGACGGATAGCTGTTCCTGGAGCTATCGGCCAGATCATGGTTGCGACCGCACTCGGAACCGGGCTCGCGGTATGGCTTGGCTGGACTCTGCCAGCCAGCATTGTCTTCGGTCTTACTTTATCGGTTGCCTCCACCGTTGTCCTGGTGCGGGCCCTTCAGGAACGGGGGCTAATGGAAACCGAACGCGGGCGCATTGCCGTCGGCTGGCTGATAGTAGAAGACCTTGCAATCGTCCTGGTGCTTGTGCTGCTACCCGCAATAGCAGCCGCGTCAGTCATTGAAGGGGATTCCTGGCTGCGTATTGCAGGCGCGCTTGCGATCACGCTTGGCAAACTAAGCGCCTTTATTGCCGGCATGCTGATCATTGGCCGCCGCGCCATACCCTGGCTCATGCACTATACCGCCCATACGTATTCTCGCGAATTGTTCCGGCTTGCCGTTTACGCCATTGCTTTGGGCGTGGCGTATGGCGCTTACAAATTATCGGGCGCGTCACTCGCCCTTGGCGCCTTTTTCGCAGGGGTGGTTCTTGGTGAAAGCCGGTTGTCCCAGCGGGCCGCAGAAGAAGCGATGCCGCTCCGCGATGCTTTTGCGGTGCTTTTTTTCGTTTCGGTAGGCATGTTGCTCAACCCGGCGGTTCTGGTTGAGCGGCCTCTGGCGATATTGCTTACTGTTGCTATTATCATGCTTGGAAAGTCTGCCGCCGCCTATGTGATCGTACGCGCTTTTGGCCATCGGCATATTACAGCGATAACGATTTCGGCAAGCCTTGCCCAGATCGGCGAATTTTCGTTCATCCTGGCCGGCGTCGGCGTCAGCCTAGGCCTGCTCGATCAGGGCGCAAGAGACCTGATCCTTGCAAGCGCGATCATATCGATCCTCCTGAATCCCCTGCTGTTCTTATTGACAAGAAGTGAAGCCGCTGAAGAACCAGTGGCGGAAAAAAGCGGGGAGACGCGCGGAAGGTGGCAGGGAATTGGCCGAAAGTAGCCTATTGCCTGAAGTCCTGCCCCATGCAGTGACCGGTTCCGATGTAAAGATTATCTGCCGGCCGGATCAATACGCTCTAACGGCCTGAAATCAACACCAGTTCCTAAAACTCCAGAACCAGACCGTCATAAGCGGGAATGACGCCTTCGGGCAGTTCACGCGAGAGCGTCCGGTAGTCCAGATCGATATGCAGATTGGTAAGCACTGCGAGCTTTGGCTGCACCCGTGCGATCCATTCCAGCGTGCGCGCCAGATGCGAATGGGTGGGATGCGGCGTATAGCGCAGGCAATCGACGATCCAGCATTCGGCCCCTTCGACCGCCGTGAAAGCTTCTTCCGGCATCCGGGCGATATCCGGCGTATAGGCGAAATTGCCGAACCGGAAGCCGACGCAATGCGCGCCGCCATGATCCACGGGAAAGGAGACCGCCTCGATCATGCCGCCCGGCCCGTCCACGCGCACTCTTTCCCTGATCAGATGCCCATTCAGAATGGCGGGATAGGAACTGCCTTCCGCCTGGGAAAAGCAGTAACCAAAACGCGCATTCAGCTCATCAAAGGTGATTTCATCCGCATACACATCGATTCGCTTGCGCATGTTCATCACCACCATGCGCAGATCGTCGATGCCGTTCGCCTGATCCGCATGGGAATGGGTATACAGCACGCCATGCAGATGGCTGACCCGCGCCGCCAGCAACTGCTCCCGCATGTCGGGAGAGGTGTCCACCAGCATGTTGGTGCCTTCCCGCTGCACCAGGATCGAGCAGCGCAGACGCCGGTTGCGCGGTTCATTCGGATCGCAGGCGCCCCAGTCTCCGCCAATGCGGGGCACGCCGCCCGACGATCCGCAGCCCAGAATGGTGACCTTGAGCGTTTCCGCGGTCATGGGCGCAGCATTCCATCGGGGCTGGCCTTCCGGAACAGCCTAAAAAAATTCTCCGTTGTGCGGCTGGCGAATTCCTCCCGGGTTTCGCCAAAGAATTCCGCAAGATAGCGCGCTGTATCAGCAACGAAGGCCGGTTCATTGCGTTTTCCCCGGTGCGGGACGGGGGCCAGAAATGGCGCATCGGTTTCGATCAGCAGCCGGTCAGGCGGAATCATCCTGGCCGTTTCCCGCAAATCCTTTGCATTCTTGAAGGTCACGATGCCCGAAAGCGAGATATACATTCCAAGATCAAGGGCTGCCCGCGCCAGCTCCGCCCCGGCGGTGAAACAATGGATGACGCCGGGAAAGGCTCCCTTCCCCGCCTCATCTCGCAGGATAGCGATCATGTCCTCATCCGCGTCGCGCGCATGTACGATCAGCGGCAGGCCGGTTTCCCGCGAGGCGGCGATATGTGCGCCAAAAGAAGACTTCTGCGCTTCGCGTGATCCGTGTTCATAATAATAATCCAGACCCGTTTCCCCTATCCCGATCACTTTGGGATGGTCTGTCAGAGCGGCAATCCGCGACGCATCCACGGCTGGCTCATTGTCGGCCTCATGGGGATGGATACCAACAGAACAGTAGATGTGATCAAACTCCTCTGCAATGGCGCGGATGCGTTCGAAAACGCTGATCCTTGTACAGATGGTCAGCATCATGCCGATATCCGCCATCGCGGCGCGGCGCAAAACATCCTTTCTGTCTCCGTTGAAATCGGGAAAGTCAAGATGGCAGTGGCTGTCGACCAGCATGGATCAGGCCTTTTCCACATAACGGGGGAAAACGCCGGAAGGCGCGGGCAAGACCGCGCCCGGCGCAATTCTTCCTGTCGCGCCAAGGGATGCAAAATTACGGGCATCCACCCCAATCGCCAGCTGATCCAGCAGCGCGGCCGCACTTTGCGGGATGACCGGCTGCGCCAGAATACATATCTGGCGCAAGACCTCCGCCGTCACATAGAGCACCGTCCGCATCCGCTCTGGGTCGGTTTTGGCCAGCGCCCAGGGCGCCTGCTCCGCGAAATAGCGGTTGGCGTCCGCCACCAGTTTCCAGACTTCGCCCAGATATAGGTGAATCCCCTGCCCATCCATATGGGCGCGCGCCTTATCGAGCATAGCGTCCGCCTCGTGCAGGATGTCGTGATCGTCCCCGGAAAATACCGCCGGTTCCGGCGCCGCGCCCCCGCAATTTCTGGCGATCATCGAGAGCGAGCGTTGGGCGAGATTTCCCAGATCATTGGCAAGATCCGCATTGGTGCGATTAACCAGCGATTCATGGGAATAATTCCCGTCACTGCCAAACGGAACCTCGCGCATAAAGAAATATCGCACCTGATCCAGCCCGTAACGTTCGATCAGATCCAGGGGGCTGACAACATTCCCAAGGGATTTGGACATTTTCTCGCCCTGGCTCTGCAGAAACCCGTGACCGAAAACCCGCTTCGGCAGAGGCACACCGGCCGACATCAGAAAGGCCGGCCAATAGATGGCGTGAAAACGCACGATGTCCTTGCCAATGATATGCACATCGGCGGGCCAGAATTGCCCGTAACGATCTCCATCAGGATAGCCGATGGCGGAAAGATAATTGGTCAGCGCATCAAGCCACACATACATGACGTGTTTGGGATCATCGGGCACCGGGATGCCCCAGTTGAAACTGGTGCGCGAAACCGATAGATCTTTCAGGCCGGATTTGACGAAATTCACGATTTCGTTGCGGCGGGTGAGCGGAAGGATGAATTCCGGATGGGCGTCATAATGGGCGAGCAGCTTTTCCCCATAGGCCGAAAGCCGGAAGAAATAGCTTTCTTCCTCTACCCAGGAAACGGGCGTGCCGCTGGGCGCGAGCTTTTCGCCGCCCTGTCCTTCGGTCAATTCATCTTCGCCATAAAACGCCTCATCGCGCACCGAATACCACCCGGCATATTTACCGAGATAAATATCGCCATTTGACGCCATCTGCCGCCACAGATGGGTAACGGCCCTATGGTGGCGCGGTTCGCGGGTGCCGATGAAGTCATCATTGCTGCAATTCAGCCGCTGCGCCATCACCCTGAAACGCGGGGAATTCCGGTCCGCAAGCTGTTCAGGCGTTATCCCCTCCTTGCGGGCGGTCTGTTCCATTTTCTGGCCATATTCATCGGCGCCAGTCAGGAACATGACCGCATACCCGTCCAGCCGCTTGAACCGGGCCAGAACATCCGTCGCAATCGCTTCATAAGCATGGCCAATATGCGGCGGCCCATTGGGATAGGAAATCGCGGTGGTGATATAAAAGCGCTTTGCCGCCGTCATCTTGTGTTCCGTAAACTCAGCCTCTGCTACCGCCAGCGGTTTGCGCCAGGCTGGAAAAAATACTCAGTATGACCTGCTTGCGCCCAAGATTGACGCTATCCGCGCGCCGCAGGAGATTGACGGTGTTTTCCCACACCACGGCCCACTGTTCAAGCGTGGCGGCGCCCATGAGACGCCGCATCAGGGCAGCCTCTCCTGCAACCCAATCCTCGAATATCCCGCCGGCGGCGGCGTCCCGGATCATCCGCGCCAGCCATGACGTCAGCAGCCGCGTCATGGTTTCGTAATTTTGCTCTGCGGCCGGGCGCGCCAGCCGCTCCGCAAAGCCGTGCAGGACCGGCGCGCTGACCGCTGGCAGGCTAAGCAGCAATTCGGTCATTTCCCTGTAAATGCGCAGGCCATCTTCATGAGCAAGAGCCAAAGCCCGCCCCGGCGCCCCATCGGACAGTCTGGCGACGAGGCGGAAATCGTCCGGGGAAAGGTCTGGAAAATGCGCCCCAACCACCTCCGCCAGGGCTTTCACGCCCAAAGGACGAAGGGCAAGTTTCCGGCATCTCGACCGGATGGTGGGCAACAAGCGCCCAGGGGCGTGACTGATCAGCAGGATCATGGCGTTGCGCGGCGGTTCCTCCAATATTTTCAGCAGAGCATTCGCGGCGCTGATGTTCATGTCGTCTGCGCTGTCGATGACGCAGACGCGCCAGCCTCCTTCGCCTGCGCTGAGCGCAAAAAAACTCGCCGCCTTCCGTATTTCCTCAACCGGCAGAACGCCCTGGAGCCGGCCTGATTTGTCAACCGGCCGCCTTAACAACAGAAAGTCAGGATGTGAAAGCGCGGTAATTTTCCGGAATACCGGATCATCCGGGGACATTGCCAGATCGTCCGCCACCCCTGAACCTGCGCCGTATTTCAGAATGGCGCGCGCCATGCGGAAAGCCAGCGTCGCTTTGCCAATCCCCTGCGGGCCGGACAGAAGCCAGGCATGATGCATCCGCCCTGTCCGGAGCGCCGCTGCAAATTCCGCCATCGCTGCGTCATGGCCGGTAAGCTGCGCCACCCTTCGGGGATGCGGAAAATTTTCCAGCCGTCCGGATTCAGAAAGTTCCTCATCACTGGAAGAGGCGGTCATATCCAGCCGCCTTCTAAACCGCCAGACGCGCGGCAATCGCCGCGCGCACGGCATCCGCTACCGCTTCCTGGGCGGGGGATGCGTCAATCAGCACACAGCGCCCGGGCTCATTTTTAG
>DMKG01000008.1:6777-7351 GCA_003454415.1 Alphaproteobacteria bacterium | reverse complement strand
GAAGCAGGAATGCGTCGCGGAGCTTCTGGTGAAAGTCCGCCCCCAGAAGTTCAAATCTGTTTTCCCTCCCGCCACGTGACGCCGCCCGCGCAAGCCCTTCGGAGACATCCAGATCAAGAATAAGCGTCGCGTCAGGTATGGGGCTGTCCGGCCCCAGGGCCATGACCGCCAGCCTCTCGATCACTTCAAAGCCAAGGCCGCGCGCCCCACCCTGATAAGCGCGGGTGGAATCCATATAGCGGTCGCAGATCACCCATTTGCCGCTATTCAGAGCGGGGATGATGGTTCGGCGCAGATGCGCCCGGCGGGCGGCAAACAGCAAAAGGGCTTCCTCCATTGCATCCCAGCTTTCGCCATCCCCCTCTGTCAGCAGTTTGCGGATCTGTTCTGCGCCGGGCGATCCCCCTGGTTCGCGTGTCAGCTGCGCGTCAACGCCGCTCTGGCGCAGAGCTTCTGCTAGAAGTCGGGCCTGGGTTGACTTTCCGCTTCCCTCTCCGCCCTCGAACGTGATGAATTTTCCGCGCACAGAAGGCCTTCCAGTCCGGGACAGACGGTTTATCCGCCCGGCCCCCAC
>DMKG01000008.1:4838-6550 GCA_003454415.1 Alphaproteobacteria bacterium | reverse complement strand
CGGGACAGACGGTTTACCCGCCCGGCCCCCACATGAGGTAATTGAATGCAGCAGGGATTTTGCTTAAAAAGCTCAGCTTTTCAACTTCATCCCCTGTAACAACGGGCACGGACACGGGCGCCATGCCAGGGGCCGTGAAATTGATAACCCCGGCCTCTGCCCCTTTTTCCAGCGGGGCAGGCAGTGGGGCCTGATAAACCAGCTTTGCCTTCAGTTCCTTACGGGCCGCGCGCGGCAGCGTAAGCTTAACCTCCCTGGCGGCGACGAGCGGAACTTTTTTAACCGACCCCAGCCAGACATCGGCGTCTTCAACTTTTTGCCCCGCCTTGACCAAAGTGTAGTTATCAAATTCACCAAAGCCCAGGGTCAGAAGGCGGGCGGCTTCGATCCCGCGTTTTCTGTCGCTTTCCATGCCAGTTACCACCACGATCAGCCGCCGCCCATCCCGCACCGCCGAGCCAACCAGTCCATAGCCCGCTTCCTCGGTGTGTCCGGTTTTAAGGCCATCGGCCCCCGGAAACGAATACAGCAAAGGATTGCGGTTGCCCTGCTTGATGCCATGCCAGGTGAAGTCAATTTCGGCGAACATACTATAGTACTGCTTGTGCCTGGTGATGATGTAATCAGAAAGAATGGCGAGATCCCGCGCCGTCATCACATGTTCAGGGTCGGGCCAGCCGGAGGAGTTGCGAAAAACCGAATGGGTAAGACCGATCTGCCGTGCGCGCTCCGTCATCATTCGTGCGAAGGTCTGTTCATCGCCGCCGATGCCTTCGGCGACAACGACACAGGCGTCATTGCCGGATTGAACGATGATCCCGCGCAGCAGATCGGCGACAGGGATTTGCGCGCCCAGTTCCACGAACATTTTCGATCCCTGCATTCGCCAGGCGGCTTCGGATACAGGAAACGTGTCTTCCATTTTCAAACTTCCGTCCGCCAGACGGTCCATCACCATGACGATTGTCATCAGCTTGCTCATGGAGGCAGGCGGCATAAGTGCGTCCGCGTTCTTTTCGAACAAGATCGTATGGGTGTCAGCATCCATAAGGATGGCTTCGCGGGCCTCGCTGCCAAGTAAAATCTGCGCCAGCGCAGACTGCCCTTGCCAGAAAAGAAAAAGCAGAGTCAGTAAAATTTTGGCGAGTATCGATCTGAACATCATGAGGCGCACCATAATCTTACCCGGTTAGTTGATCACGATCCTGGCTGTCGTATGCCCTGCGGAAATTACCTTTGCGAGCACCGCATCAGCCACTTCGACGGAAGAAATCGGCCCCTTACGTACGCGGAAAAACTCTTTTCCCTCTACCAGAGCCATGCTGATATTGAAGCCCGGGTCCGTAGTCAGCAAGCGTGTGCGCAGACGTTCCGCATTCATCCGTTCCCGGAATGCGCCTACCTGAATATAGATGTTTGTCGCTGCGGGGACAGGCTGGATTTCGACATTTTCTGGTTCCTTCAGAATACCCTCCTTATCAGAGGGCGCAGCCCCGATCACAACAGGAGGAGCTTTGGCGCCACTTGACGCGCCTTCCTTCCTTGTAGGCGACGCTACGCTTCCAGGCAAGACCTGGCTGCTGACCTCACTTTGGGGAGCCGCCGCCATTTGCCGTTCCTCTTCCAGCGTATGGGGTTTTTCAGCAATGAAAGCGCCGGGCCTTCCTCCATCCGGTATCTGCACCCGTACGGCCGCCGTCCCAGGCCCCTCG
>DMKG01000008.1:0-4605 GCA_003454415.1 Alphaproteobacteria bacterium | reverse complement strand
CAGGCCCCTCGAAGCCAAGCAGCTGGGCGCCGCGCCGCGAGACGTCGATAATGCGCCCATTGACAAATGGCCCCCTATCATTGATCCGAAGTACGATGGAGCGTCCGTTCTGCAAATTGGTGACCCTTACCCGCACCGGCATAGGCAGAGTTTTGTGGGCTGCGGTCAGGGCGTTCATATCATAAATTTCACCATTGGCCGTTTGCTTGCCGTGGAATCCCGGGCCATACCAGGAAGCAAGCCCGGTTTCGTCGTAATCGGGCTGTTCACGCGGATAGTACCACACCCCCGCCACCTGATAAGGCTTGCCAATCTTATAAGAGCCTGCCGGGCGTTGCACTGGCGCTTCCTTCTGAGGGGCGGCGCATCCGGCAATAAGCAGTACAAAACTGAAAAAATAAACAGGCCATGCCAGGGACCTTAACGCAGCCTGCGACGTGATCACTCTTTTACCCTCCTCCGATCATGTCGGACAAAGCGCCCACGGTAAGCGCATAGAAATGCGCACAGTTGTAACGAAGTATGGATTCGTAATTACGATAGACCAGAAAAGCCTGTCCATTCGTCAGTTCAGGCATGACCAGCGAAGCCTGAATATCCCGCGTGGGAAGAGGGCTGCCATCCAGACGCCTTACACCCATTGCCTGCCATTCCGGCAGGGATCTGGGCTCGGTTAACAGATCGATAGCCTTGCAGCCGGATTTTTTCTGGCGTTGCAGATTCACAAGTCCCTCCCGAAGCTCTGGGGCAAGTAAAACCGGTCTTCCCCAGGTCTCGTTTCCTGACCACCCTTTGCTGGCTAGATAATTAGCGATGGAAGCGAATACGTCTCCAGGATTTTCCCAGATATCACGCCGGCCATCGCCATCCCAGTCCTGAGCGAAATCCATGTAACTGGAAGGCATGAATTGCGGCTGGCCCATGGCGCCCGCCCAGGAGCCATTAAGTTCCGGCTGGGTTGCATAGCCAGCATCCAGCATGCGCAGCGCCTGCATCAATTCATTGCGGAAGTAGTCCGGCCGGCGCGTATCGAAAGCCAATGTCGCCAGCGCCGGGATAATGGGACTGGTGGGCTTTACAGCGCCATAGCGGGTTTCTATTCCCCAGATGGCGACAATGAAACGGGGCTGCACGCCGTATTTGGCTGCGACGGACTGCAGCAGGGGCTCATATTGCGCCAGTTTTCGTCTTCCCACGGCGATATTCGTTGGGGTGATCACACGGCTGCGGTAAATATCCAGGGTGAGTGTGAATTCTGGCTGATTTCTGTCTCTTTCAAGGATCTTCTGAACCGGATGGACATCCTTCAGAGCCCGGTCGATGGTGGCCTGCCGGATGCCCTGCCGGGCGGCATCAGCTTTGAAATCCTTCAGCCATTTGGCGAAGGCCGCATCGACGGAAGGTGCAGGCGACATGGTGGCTGGGCTGGTTGCGCGCACCCTTGGAACTGGTCCCGTGGACGGGCTGACACTCGCACCGCTGACCTCCGAACGCGGACCCGCACACGCGGCCATGATGAAAACGGCCAGCATGACAAATGGGAGGATGCCGATCGCACGCCGCATCTGCAGTTACATAGGCTCCGAATCTGTTATGATTTATGAATGACATGTTTTTGCCACGGGCCGATGGCGGACGCAAGTGAGGCTGACAAGCAGGACCGGCGCCTTCCCTTTTCCAGCTTGTATCCCAGTCTGAGCTTGTTTACATGCTTCCATACATAACCGGGTTGATCTAAAAAAAACCATGCGGGATGGGTGGCCGAGCGGTTTAAGGCACCGGTCTTGAAAACCGGCGTGGGAGCAATCTCACCGTGAGTTCGAATCTCACCCCATCCGCCAGCGGTTCTGTCCGTAAAACGGGGAAGCAGTATTCATTGTCCATAAAAAGTATTTGGGCAAAAAGGCCTGCGCCACACCTACCGGCACCTCTAACAGGCTGGAAGTGAGTATGCGGGAGAAAGTCCTGCAAGAAGCAAGTCCTGAGTTCATAAAAAGCGCAGATTTTTTTTAATAAATAAGAAACATAGGTTTTTAATTTTAAAGCAATATTTATTGTTTGGCGCTAACCATCTATTTTAAGGTTGGCCAAATAAAATTTGGCGGCGGCGCAAAATGAAACCCGTAGCGCAAAAACTCTCACTTTCAAAAATCAATCCGTTGACTGAATAATATCACGCTATTGAAAAACTGTAATAATGTGAACACGCGCCGGGACTATCTTATCAGACAAAAAAGTATTAGTTTGAAAACGGAGAAGTTCAATTCACAGGATGTGACAGGAGGAGTTAAGAGCGATGGCCACATGGAAAGTCGACAGTGAAATGTCCTTACGTCATGCCGTCAAAAATTCCGGATCAGGAGATACAATTCTGGTCAAGCCGGGCGACTATCACATCACGATGAATGAAAGAAGCCTGCATGACATCAAAATAGATCACTCTCTTACCATTATGGGAGATGGCGGCCGCGCGAATTTTTACGCGGATCAGGTCAAGATCGCAAAAGGCATATTCAATCTCGTTCTTTCAGCAGACGACACCGTTAATTTTGACAATATCGGCTTTTTGAAAGCGCATAGCACCTCCTGGAACGGCGCTGGAATCCGTCACAATGGCGGCGATCTGAATGTCACCAACAGTTATTTTGCGGACTGTGATATGGGGATTCTGTCGGTTACCCGCGACGCCTCTAAGCGCGGAGACGTAACCGTTACTAACAGCGAGTTCAATCAACTGGGTTTTGAAAAAACACATGCCCATGCACTCTATGTTCTCGCGAATAATTTCACAGTCGAAAACAATTATATTCACGATACGATCATCGGCCATCATGTTAAAAGCGTTTCAGCGAATACAATCGTACGGAACAATATTCTGGATGATGGCATGGGGACATCCAGTTATGCGGTGGATGTAGGCGCGGGCGGTGACTTGCTGATCAGTGGAAACACCATCACCCAGGGGATCAATGGCGATAACAAGAAAATTTTTTCCTATCAGGCAAAGCGGTTTGACGGGACGCCAGGAAAGATCGTCATTGAAGACAATCACATCATTAATTTGAACGAAGCTCCACAGGCCAGCAGGGTGTTAAAAAACACCACTGATTCAGCCGCGGAAATTTCAAACAACAAATTCGAGGGTTTTGATGAGGACAAGCTGTTCATGGGCCCGTTCATCCAGAAAAATAACACGCTGGATGGAAAACTGCTGGACAGCAACCATAGCGGCGTTACAGACCCCGCCACGCTAACGGGTTTATTCAGTATCGCCAGCGACGATGAAAAGATTGGCCCGGCGCCCGCAGTTTCTGCTCAGGACATTAGTCAGGAGACGGATTATATAGGTGTTTTTTATGCTGGTCATGATGACGTGCAGATACCCGGCGGAACTGGCGCGGCGCACATTAGCGTTGACAGCGGCGATGACCTGATTTTTGATTATCCAGGCGTGACTTATTTTACTGGTAGTTCGGGCGTTAACATCACCTCACCCGCATTCAATACCGACAGAATTTGGGATATCAGCACTTACCAGGGAGATGGCGTCGATCTTGGCGCCTTTCTGCCGGACAGTTTTAATCCCATGACTGACGCTCTGGATGAATACATCCGTCTGATCAAGGTAGGCTATGGAGCCAACCAGTTTGAGTTGCGTCTGGATATAGACGGACCCGGCAAGATCCATGATTTTGTCACGGTTGTCTATTTGCAGGGGCGCTCCGGCGAAGATTACAATTCAAATTTTACTTTCAATGGCTGGGACTATTTATGAATCAGCCGTGCTGAGTGCGCATCATTGATGCCAAACGTATAACAGGGGCGTTAACGCTTTCGCCTGGTCAGCGCCATATGGACCCTATGACTGGCTTTCAGATTTCGTGTGAAACGCCCCTGTGTCTTTCCTCCAGTCATTCCCCAGGCGCCAATAAGGCGCGGCATTTCAATCGTAGTATTCGTCCCGGGGGGGATGCTGGGAATTGCGGCGGCGTTTTCTGCGTTCCCATTTGACGACAGCGCGGCGGCGCCAGCGGCGAATAGGGTGAAGATCGATAGACAAAACGAGGATGCCGAGAGGCAGCATCCAGAATCCAACCACAGGCAGGAACCCGACAACCCCGCCAAGGACCAGTGCGAGGCCCAGAAGGATGCGAAGAGTGCGCGATTGCGGCAGCCTTATCTTGTGATCGCCAAACTGCAAAATGGCCATTATTCTGATCTCTTCCGGCCGCACAGAAATATACGGCTGTATCTTACCAAATTTTGCCTGAGCGTGAGACGGGAAGGACACAGTTCAGTCACTGGTTTATCAAAGCGCATGACAGATGCTTACTCCTTATTGCCCTGCCGCTTCGGGTTTGCTATAGGCATTGGCACATTGTTCCCCGGTAGCTCAGTGGTAGAGCAACCGGCTGTTAACCGGTTGGTCGCTGGTTCGAATCCGGCCCGGGGAGCCATTTTACATGAACAAGGATTTAAGCCCCCGCGGGGTTATCCAACCCCATCCTAATGGGCAAGAGGCTTGGGATGCTTCAATTCACTGCCCTGCTGCCTAATGTACTAATCCGGCCCGGGGAGCCATTTTACATGAACAAGGATTTAAGC
>DMKG01000132.1:8815-10051 GCA_003454415.1 Alphaproteobacteria bacterium | reverse complement strand
GGAGGAAACGCACAGCGTGCCCCGTTCATCTTCCGGGATGAAGACGGTTTCCGCCTCCTTTCCGTCGGCGAAGCGCAGCAGCCATTTACGGGTGCCGTCCCTGGAAATCTGTTCGCTTGCGACGCCGGGACGCGCCAGAGAAAAGCGCTCGCCCAACAGCAGGCGCAGTTCCCTGGAGATGTTCGTCATCGCGTCGAATTCCTGCACGCCGCGAAAATAGATCCAGTGCCAGAGTTGCTGGACGCGCATCTTCACCTGGGCGGCGGGGACGCCGGCGCCCAGCAGCAGTTCCGCCAGTTGCTCGCGCGTGTGTCCAATCAGATTGACTTGCGCCGCCTTCTGGGGCGCGCCGGCTGCAATGGCCATGGATGATCCTTGTCTGCGGTTATTTCACGCCGCAGGCTTTATCTATGCTGTTCATCGCCGCGGTGAAGCCCGCCAGTGAAACATTATCTGTCGTTTTGGTGCCGCGCGCGGATATTCCCTTGATGACGAGGGTTGAGCCCTTTTTCATCGCCGTCACGAGTTTTGCATCCTCCCCCGGGGTTTCCAGCCAGGCCCCGTCGCCCTCGGTGAACAGGGTGAAGTTCTGGGCGTCCACAGTCGCGGTGACGCTGCTGTCCGGCTTGAAGGGGTAACCGGAAATGAAGCTGACCTCTTTCTGAACCTTGCCAGCCGGACGGTGCGTCACGAACAGAAAGATTTCTCCGCGATTGACGCCCGTGGGAAGGCTTTTTGTCGGCGCGCTGCGAATATAGCAGGATTTCTCCTGGCCGTCGCCCACCGTAAACGCATCCCAGTCCCGGTTACTGCCCAGAAGTTTCGGTGTGGCGCCAAGCGCGGGGGCAAGGCCTGCCGTAAAGCCAAGCAAGACGCCCGTCAGGATCTTCAGAAGTTTGTGCATAAGACCACCTTCAGGATTCTCAAGGATTGGCATGAGATACTATTTATCCGCCTGAGGAAGCAAGCTCTGCGGTTTCGCAGGCCGGGCGTCATGTGCTATGCATCGGAAGATCAGGCTAATCCGTTCGACATGATGATGAACAATGTAGGGAATTAACATGAAAGCGATGCTGTGCAAGGCGCTGGGGCTGCCGGAAACTCTGGTTTACGAGGAACTTCCCGATTTACGTCCTGGTCCTGGCCAGGTGGTCATCGATGTGCATGCCTGCGGGGTGAATTTTCCCGATTATCTGATCATTCAGGGCAAATATCAGACAAAGCCGAAACTGCCTT
>DMKG01000132.1:8289-8622 GCA_003454415.1 Alphaproteobacteria bacterium | reverse complement strand
TAAGCCGAAACTGCCTTTTTCCCCGGGCGGCGAGGTCGCGGGCGTGGTTAATTCCGTTGGGGAAGGGGTGAGCAATGTCGCCCCCGGCGACAGGGTGCTGTGCTTTATCGGTACAGGGTATGGCGGTTATGCCGATCAGGCGCTGGTGAAGGCGGAGATGGTTACCAAAATACCGCCGCAAATGGATTTCGTCACCGCATCGGCTTTCCTTCTGACCTATGGCACATCTTATTATTCGCTGAAGGACAGGGGAGATCTGAAGCCTGGAGAGACGCTGGTGGTGCTGGGCGCCGCCGGGGGCGTCGGGCTTGCCGCCGTGGAGCTGGGAAAGGC
>DMKG01000132.1:5506-8116 GCA_003454415.1 Alphaproteobacteria bacterium | reverse complement strand
ATTTGAAGGAGCGCATCAAGGAGTTGACCGGCGGCAAGGGCGCCGATGTGATCTATGACCCGGTGGGCGGTGATTATTCCGAGGCCGCCTTGCGCGCCATAGGCTGGGGCGGGCGTTTTCTGGTGGTGGGTTTCGCCAACGGGGAAATTCCAAAAATCCCGTTGAATCTGACCCTGCTGAAAAGCTGCCAGATCGTCGGAGTTTTCTGGGGCGCCTCCATCGAACGCGACGTCAGCCATTTCCAGAGACGAAATGACGAATTGCTGCAATATTACGTAGAGGGCAAGCTCAAGCCCCTGGTCAGCGGCGTCTATCCGCTCGAGGAGGCCGCCAGGGCGATAAATTATCTGGTGGCGCGCAAGGTTACGGGTAAACTGGCGCTGCTGACCGGGCGCAGCTAGGCTCATGAGGTGAGGCGTGGCGGAGTTTTTTGACCATATCCCTGAAAACCTGCAGGCTTTCATCGCCCGGCAGAAGGTTTTTTTCGTCGCCACGGCGGCGTCTACTGGGCGAATCAGCCTCTCCCCCAAGGGCATGGACAGTTTCCGTTGCCTTGGTCCGAACCGTGCGGCCTATCTCGATCTGACCGGAAGCGGGAACGAGACCGCAGCCTACCTCAAGGCGGACGGGCGCGTGACCCTCATGTGGTGCAGTTTCGATCATCAGGCGCTTATTCTGCGCCTGTACGGGACCGGGCGCGCGGTGCAGCGCGGCGCGCAGGAATGGCGGGAATTGATCGGCAATTTTCCCGATTTTCCGGGCGCACGTCAGATCATGCTGTTTGACATCGGCAGCGTGCAGACTTCCTGCGGCTATGCAGTGCCGCGCTATGAACTGATCGGCGAGCGGGACATACTCCTCAAATGGGCGGACAATAAATCCCCGGAGGGCGTTCGCGCCTATCAGGAGCAGAAGAACAGAATCAGCATTGACGGCTTTGATACAGGGCTGGGTGAGATCACCGGACAGGACAACAAGAACTAAAAAGGGGCGGGGGCATGGAAAATCTTGAGCAGACGATAGAGGGCGGCAGGATTGCGGGCAGATATGCCCCGCGCTTCAAGGCGGTGGCGGATTGTTTTGCCGCCAATTTCGCCCAGAATGGCGAGGTAGGAGCATCGGTCTGCATCACCCATGAAGGCGAGACGGTGGTGGATTTATGGGGCGGGCGGGTCGTGGCCGACGCCCCGGCCGCCTGGAACGCGGACACGGTTTCCATCGTCTTTTCCTCCACCAAAGGGGCGACGGCGCTGTGCGCGCATATCCTTGCCGACCGGGGCCTGCTGGATCTGGATGCGCCGGTGGCGGAGTACTGGCCTGAATTCGCCTGCAAGGGGAAGGAGAAGGCCACCGTTCGCATGATGCTGGATCATAGTGTCGGGGTGCCGGTTGTGCGCGAGCCGCTGGCCAAGGGCGCGGTCAATGACTGGGATCTGATGTGTGACCGTCTGGCCAATGAAGAACCGTTCTGGGAGCCGGGGACGCGCCACGGCTATCACGCGCTGACCTTTGGCTGGACCGTAGGCGAACTGGTGCGCCGGGTTTCCGGACGCTCGCTGGGCACGTTTTTCCGTGACGAGGTGGCGAAACCCCTGGGGCTTGATTTCTGGATCGGAACTCCGGAGCTGATCGAATCCCGCGTCGCGCCCATCATCCAGTTCCGGCCTGAAAAGGGGGCGCCGCTGTCGCCGCTGGCGGAGCTGGCGCTGGCTGACCGTAATTCGATCCCCGCGCTTTTCTTGTTCAATGACGGAGGGTTCAATCCCAACCGGCGCGATTGCCATGCCTCTGAAATTGGCGGCGCGAACGGCATCACCAATGCGCGCGGGCTTGCCGGCATGTATGCTCCGCTGGCCAATGGCGGCAGTCTGCGCGGGGTTAAACTGGTGGGCGCTGATACTGTTTCCCGCATGGGCCAGGTATCGATGGCCACCCATCTGGATGAGACCCTGCGGGTTCCCACGCGATTCGCCCTGGGCTACATGAAGTCCATGGATAACCGCCGCCGTGGCCTTGTCGGCAACATGATCCTGACTGAACGCGCCTTTGGTCATGTCGGCGCAGGCGGCAGCATCGGTTTCGCCGACCCTTCCTGCGGACTTTCCTTCGGCTATACGATGAACAGGATGGGGGATGGCATCCTGCTGAACGCTCGCGGGCAGGGGCTCGTGGATGCAGCCTATCGCAGCCTTGGGTACTCTTCCAACGAAGGCGGCGTGTGGATCTGACGGCGGTTCCTGTACCGGTCAGCAGACAGTTTGCCCTAAGCAATACCGGAATCCGCCCGCGATGAACCAGCTCTTCTCCAGTATCAGGTGGATCCTGCTCGCCCTTTTCCTGGGCGCAGGCCTGGGACTCGTTTTTCCGGAGGCCGCCCCCGCCATCTCTCCGGTTTCCAAACTCATGCTTCAGCTCATCAAGGCGGCGGCGACCCCACTGGTTTTTTTCGCCGTTCTCGAAGCTATTCTGCGCTACAACGTCGCCGGTGGAGATTTCCTGAAACTCTTCACCGTCGTTCTGATCAATGCTATCTGCGCGATCTCCATCGGGCTGCTGGCCGCCAATATCTTCGAACCGGGGCAGTATCTGACTTTCCTGGCGGTGGATATG
>DMKG01000132.1:4623-5251 GCA_003454415.1 Alphaproteobacteria bacterium | reverse complement strand
CATCCGCTGGGCAAATGGCGGATTTCCCGGACATGATCGCGAAACAATTGCCCGTCAGCATTGTTCAGCCCATCGCGGAAAACAACATCATGCCCCTGGTGCTCATGGCGGTCGCCTTCGGCTTTGCGTGGCGCAAGGCGCGCGCGGCGGGTGGGGCGCAAACCGCCGCGATGGCGGGCGCCGGCGAAGCGTGGATTTCTTTCGCGCGTGACATCTGTGAAACCCTGCTGATCTGGATCGTGAAGCTGATTCCTGTTGCGGTGTTCGCCGCCAGCGCAAAGGTGACGGCGGAGCATGGGCTGGAGCCCTTCAAGGGCCTTGGCCAATATGTTCTTCTCTGCCTGCTTGGAATGGCGGTGCACGTGTTGTTCACCTATGGCGCCTGGCTGCTGTTCTTCGTACGGATCAGCCTGCGCAAATTCTGGACCTATGCGCTTGAACCGGTCACTTATTCGTTCGGCGTCAACAGCAGCCTTGTAGCCCTTCCGCTGACATTGCGCGCGCTGGATAAACTGGGCGTCTCGCGGCGCGCCTCCACCCTCGCCGCTGTGGTCGGCACCAATCTGAACAATGACGGCATCATTCTCTATGAAGGCTTCACCCTGCTGGCCCTGGCGCAGGCGGGGGG
>DMKG01000132.1:4191-4381 GCA_003454415.1 Alphaproteobacteria bacterium | reverse complement strand
ATTGAGTTAAGTCTGGCGACGCAGATCTTCGCCGCGCTTTATTGCATCATCGCGGCCATGGGGGTTGCGGGTGTGCCGGAAGCTGGCATCGTCGCCCTGACCCTTGTGCTTGGAAGTCTCGGCATATCCGCCGAGGCTCTGGCTGTGCTGCTGTCCGTGGACTGGATCCTTGCCCGGTCGCGGTCCTTTC
>DMKG01000132.1:3381-3947 GCA_003454415.1 Alphaproteobacteria bacterium | reverse complement strand
TACCACATCGGATCTGGTGGGTTCCCAGGTGTTGTCCCGCTGGCTTGAATTATCGCAAGAACCGGCCCAGCCGGATGACGGGGCCCAAGCCCCCGTCACACATACGGATCAGGCGCAAGCAGGTAGTTTTTCACGTAATCGCTGATTCCGTCTTCAAGCTCCGTGAACGGACGGTCATAACCGAGGGCGCGCAGCCGTCGCATGTCCGCCTGAGTGAAATACTGGTAGGCCGCGCGGATTTCTTCCGGCGTGTCGGTATATTCAATGCTGGGCGGCAGGCCCATCGCAGCAAAGACCGCATGCGCCAGATCGGCGAAGCTGCGCGCTTTTCCGGTCCCGGCATTATAGACGCCCTGATACTCTCCGCGTGAAAGCAGCCACAGAATGATATCGGCGCAATCTTTCACATAGATGAAATCCCGCAACTGCCCGCCGTCGGGATAGGACGGGTTGTGGGATTTGAAAAGCCTCACCGTGTCCCCGCGACGCACCGTATCAACGATCTGGCAGACCACGGAGCGCATATTGCCCTTATGGTATTCGTTCGGCCCATAGACGTTGAAGAA
>DMKG01000132.1:1638-3192 GCA_003454415.1 Alphaproteobacteria bacterium | reverse complement strand
ACGTTGAAGAATTTCAGTCCGGCCCAGACCGCCGGCGCCTGGCGGGAGGATTTTGCAAGGGATGCAAGTCGCGCGGCCCGCCGGTCAAAGGCGTGCTTGCTCCAGCCATAAGCATTGAGCGGGCGCAGTTTCGCAAGCGCTTCCGGCGTGCATGCGTCCTCAAAACCGGCGCCGCCATCGCCATAGGTCGCGGCGGAGGAGGCATAGATGAATGGCGTGCCGGTCCGGCTGCACCAGTCCCACAAATCGCAGGGAAGACGGAAATTAGCGGCGATGATCTTGTCCGCATCGCGCTCGGCCGTACTGGAGATGGCGCCCATATGCAGGATCGCCTCGATGCGCATGCGGCGGGGCTCGATAAAGGAAAACAGATCTTCCGGGCGGATGATGTCGTGGATTTCGTGATGCGCGATGTTGCGCCATTTTGCGTCATCGCCAAACCAGTCGCACACAACGATTTCGCGCCGGCCGCTGCCTGCGAGGGCGGCGACGATATTGGAGCCGATAAACCCCGCGCCGCCGGTTACGATAATCATGGCGTTACTCCGTCAGTGTGGTGGATTTGAAGTTGCTGAAAGTGAAAACGGCGGATCTTTACAGCAACCTCATATCCAGAACCACCTTGGAAACGTATATTGGCTTGTGTCCTTCCGATTGAAAAGGTCTTGCCGGGACCCTCGCGGGGGTTTCAGAACTTTGCAACCGGGGCGCTGGCGAAAGATTCTATTTCACGATTCTGGCGATGGTGCCGGTGGTGGAAAATCCCTCCTCCAGATCGGCCAGCAGGATACGGCCGCCATAGGACTGAACGATTTCATGGCCCACGACCTTTTCTACGCTATAGTCCGCGCCTTTGACCAGCACGTCGGGACGGATAGCTTCGATCAGTTTCAGGGGCGTATCCTCTTCGAACAGAACCACCATATCTGTTGACGCAAGGGAGGCGAGGACAATGGCGCGCGCCATTTCGCTCTGAACGGGACGGGTCTCGCCTTTCAGCCGCCTTACGGAGGCGTCATTGTTCAGCCCCACGATGAGATAGTCGCAGGCCGCGCGCGCCTGACGCAGCAGGGAAACATGGCCGGGATGCACCAGGTCGAAACACCCATTGGTGAATCCGATCTTCCTGCCGCGGGCGCGCAGTTTTTCACTGATTTCGACGGCCCGGGTCAAAGTGCTGATTTTCGCCTCCGCTCCATGCAGATCATCCGTTTGCAGAACGCCCGCCAGATCCTCGAGATGGACTACGGCCGTGCCCGCCTTGGAGACGGCCAGCCCGGCGCAGGCATTGGCGAGAAGGGAGGCGCTGTGCAAGGGCGCGCCAGCGGCAAGTGCCACCCCCAGCGCCGCCAGGCAGGTGTCGCCGGCGCCGGATTCATCGAATACTTCGGGCGCTCTCGCGGGGATATGCTGGGCCGGTTTGCCGGCTTCAATCAGGCTCATGCCGGCTTGCGCGCGGGTAACGAGAATCGCGCCGTCGATTTGTGGCAATAGCGCGCGCGCCGCCGTCTCGATTGCGGCGTCACTGGTGCAGGGGGTTCCGGCGGCGGCGGT
>DMKG01000132.1:928-1361 GCA_003454415.1 Alphaproteobacteria bacterium | reverse complement strand
TTTTCGGATCGGCGATCACCGGCTTGCCCGCTTTGGCGCTCATTTCAATGAGTTTGGGCAGCATTTCCGTATCCAGCACCCCTTTCGCATAATCCGAAAGGATCACAAGATCTGCGTCCTTCAGTTCAGCCGTAAAATTTTCCAGAATCTTCGCCTTGGCGTTTGCGTCGAGTCTGGTAGTGGTCTCCCGGTCAGCCCTCAGGAGCTGTTGGGCCCCGACCTGATATCTGGTTTTCGTTGTGGTCTGACGGCCCTGAACCACCACGAGGCCGGTAAAGACCCGATCCAGCTGGCCTAGATGGTAGGTGGCGGTATGGCCTGCTTCATCATCTCCGATGATGGCGATCAGAGAGACCTGCGCGCCCAGCGCCGCAACATTTCGAACCACATTTCCCGCCCCCCCCAGCATTGCCGTTTCGCGGGTCACGCGGAT
>DMKG01000132.1:427-645 GCA_003454415.1 Alphaproteobacteria bacterium | reverse complement strand
ACGGGAATCGGCGCTTCAGGGGAAATGCGCTCGACTTCGCCGTAAATATATCGGTCCAGCATCAGATCGCCCACGCAGACGATCCGCACATTCTTGATATGCGGCAAATAGACAGCCAGTTGTCCCAGTTCACCCATGATTAAAATTCTCACCAAATTTTACGCGAAATGGGGAATATATAGCTGGAATCGGGAAACTTTTATGGTTTGAGAGCGCCG
>DMKG01000132.1:0-138 GCA_003454415.1 Alphaproteobacteria bacterium | reverse complement strand
CATTTACACTTCTTCAGTCTTGAGGCTTTATCTTTATCAGCTTTCATAGCGGAATGTTTATATTACTGATAAAGCAAAGTTTTTTTCTTATTGACTTTCGAAAAGCGAAAATCTGTGATATTATTAGCACGATAAGAA
>DMKG01000314.1:3156-3513 GCA_003454415.1 Alphaproteobacteria bacterium | reverse complement strand
CTGCATATCGTCGCCAAGGCGCTGCTGGAATATGAGACGCTGACCGGCGAAGAGATCAAGGCGCTGATGCGTGGGGAATCCCTGCACCGCGACGATCAGGACCGTCCGGCTCCCCAGGGGCCCGTAACGGCGGTGCCTGTGTCCGGCCGTCCCCGCAAGAGCGGCGCGACAGAGGGGGCTGGGCCAATGGAGCCGCAGCCGCAGGGGTCCTGATTCGTCGGGCGGAACCGTGAAGGCGGCGCCGCAGATCCTCGGCATTGTGAACATTACCGAGGATTCCTTTTCCGACGGCGGCAGGTTTCTCTCCCCGGAAAAGGCCGTCCATCACGCGTTCGCACTCATGCAGGCGGGGGGCGG
>DMKG01000314.1:2257-2946 GCA_003454415.1 Alphaproteobacteria bacterium | reverse complement strand
GCGTTCGCGCTCATGCAGGCGGGGGCCGATATCGTTGACCTCGGCCCCGCCAGCAGCCGTCCCAACGCTGTTCCTGTCCCGCCCGAGGAGGAAATCCGCCGCCTGGCGCCTGTGATGGAGAGCTTGCGGGCAGCCGGCGTCCCCATTTCCGTCGACAGTTTCCATCCGCAGACGCAGCGTTTTGCGCTGGCCCATGGCGCAAGCTTTCTGAATGACATTCAGGGTTTTCCAGAACCGGAAATCTATCCCGATCTTGCGGCAAGCGATTGCCGCCTGATTGTGATGCACGCCATACAGGGGGGCGGGGTGGCGCAACGCCTGAAAAGCGATCTGACGGCTTTGGCCGGACAGGTCCGGGACTTTTTCGAAGACCGCATCCAAGCGCTGGAGCGGGCGGGAATTGCGCGCGCGCGCCTGATCCTGGACCCGGGCATGGGGTTCTTTCTTGGCGCTCAGACGGAAGCGTCGCTCCTCATTCTGCGGGGCCTGAAAGATTTGCGGAAAACATTCGGCCTTCCGATTCTGATCAGCGTCTCGCGCAAATCGTTTTTACGCACATTGACAGACAGGGGAATTGAAGCCGCCGGCCCAGCTACTCTGGCGGCTGAACTGTTTGCCGTGACGCAGGGGGTGGATTATATACGAACCCATGACGCAGGCGCGCTGCGGGACGGGTTGAAGATATGGTC
>DMKG01000314.1:0-2000 GCA_003454415.1 Alphaproteobacteria bacterium | reverse complement strand
AGCTGCGGGACGGATTGAAGATATGGTCCGCTCTGCAGGATTGAACCGTTTTCTAAAGCGAAATTAAGAAATTCCGGTTAATCTGCCCGAATTCAGCATAAAGGGTAGGCCGTATGAGTAAAAAATATTTTGGCACGGATGGCATTCGCGGCACGGCGAATCTCTCGCCGATGACGGCCGAAATCGCGTTGCGGGTCGGAGTTGCGGCAGGAAGTATCTTTACCCGCGGCGCCCATCGGCACAAGGTCATTATCGGCAAGGACACGAGGCTTTCCGGTTACATGGTGGAGCCGGCCCTGACGGCGGGTTTCATTTCCGCAGGCATGGATGTCGTGCTGCTGGGCCCGCTGCCGACGCCGGCCATCGCCATGCTGACCCGATCCATGCGGGCCGATATCGGCGTGATGATTTCCGCCAGCCACAACCCGTATCAGGATAACGGCATCAAGATCTTCGGTCCGGACGGTTACAAGCTGAGCGATGAGATGGAGGCGGAGATCGAGGCGCTGATGGAAAATGGCGTCATGGATCATCTGGCGGAGCCGCCAAAACTTGGCCGCGCCCTCCGCCTGGCCGATGCGGGCGCGCGTTATATCGAATTCGCCAAGAGCACGGTTCCCCGCACCATGCATCTGGATGGTCTGCGTATCGTGATCGATTGCGCCAATGGCGCCGCCTATAAGGTTGCGCCCACCGTGCTGTGGGAGCTGGGCGCGGATGTGGTCGCCATGGGGGTGGAGCCGGACGGGTTCAACATCAACCGGGAATGCGGTTCTACCGATCTCGGTAAACTGGTCAGCAAGGTGATGGAGGTGCGGGCCGATATCGGCATCGCCCTTGATGGAGACGCGGACCGGGTTCTGATCTGCGACGAGAAAGGGCAGATCGTAGATGGGGATCAGATCATCGCGATGATCGGGGACTGCTGGCATCGCACCGGAAGGCTCAGCGGGAAAGGGGTGGTCGGCACCATCATGGCCAATCTGGGGCTTGAGCGTTTCTTCAGGGAGCGGGGCCTGGAGCTTCTGCGCACCCAGGTGGGTGACCGTTATGTATCGGAGCGGATGCGCCTGGGCGGGTATAATCTTGGCGGAGAACAGTCTGGCCATATCATCATGAGTGATTTCTCGACAACCGGCGACGGGTTGATCAGCGCGCTTCAGGTGTTATCGGTTCTGCGCGATTCCGACAAACCCGTGAGTGAGGCGCTTTGCATGTTCGAGCCAGCGCCGCAACTGCTGAAGAACGTGCGATATAAGACTGGCAAACCCCTGGAAAACGCCAAGGTCAGGCAGGCGATTGCCGATTGTGAATCGCAATTGGGCGATAAGGGCAGACTTGTCATCCGCAAATCCGGCACTGAACCCCTGATCCGTGTGATGGCGGAGGGTGAAGACGAAGCCCTGGTGCATTCCGTGGTGGGTCAGATTGTCGTGGCGCTAGAGGCTGTGACCTGAGCAGATGATGGCCGCCGCGCTTAAAGGCCGGGTGCTGACGATTGCAGGATCGGACTCTGGCGGCGGGGCGGGCATTCAGGCGGACATCAAGACCATAACGGCTCTGGGGGGGTATGGGGCCAGCGCGATCACGGCGGTGACGGCGCAGAACACGCTGGAAGTGCGGGCGATACACGTCATTCCTCCGGAAATTGTCGGGGCGCAGATCTCCTGCGTGCTGGAGGATATTGGCGCGGACTGCATCAAGACTGGCATGCTTGCGGGAAGACGGATCATTGAAGAAGTGGCTAATCGCCTTGCCGAACTTGCTCCGGGAACGCCACGCGTCGTTGATCCGGTAATGGTGGCGACCAGCGGGTCGCGGCTGATGGATGAAGATTCAGTGGGAGCGCTGAAAACGCTGATCCTCCCGGGGGCTACGCTCCTCACTCCCAATATTCCTGAGGCCGAGGTTCTTTGCGGCTTGCGCGTCGAGAGCGAGGCGCAGATGCTGGGGGCTGGAGAGGCGCTGCTGGATATGGGTGAGGAATTCATGCCCATGCC
>DMKG01000062.1:5583-5754 GCA_003454415.1 Alphaproteobacteria bacterium | reverse complement strand
TCGCGCGCATATTTCTTCAGCGCATCGAAAGTATCTTCCGCCGATGGATTATCCGCGGTGCGTCCCTTGCGTATTTCATTGATGGCGCGGTTGATGTTTTCAGCCGTCGCGCCGCTGGCCTCCAGAATCTGCGCGGCTTCGCTTCCCTTGGATAGGGCCAGCGCGAGCAGC
>DMKG01000062.1:4847-5339 GCA_003454415.1 Alphaproteobacteria bacterium | reverse complement strand
CGGATAGGGCCAGCGCGAGCAGCATCCGCTCCAGCGTGACGTAGGCGTCGCCGGCTTTTTTGGACAGATCCTCGGCCTGCTCGAAGAGCTTGGCCAGGGAATGGCTGAGATGCAGCTGTCCCGCCCCGGGGCCGCTGGCGCTGGCCAGTTTGGCGAGCGTCTTTTCAGCCTCCTGTTTTACCTGTTCGGGACGGCCCCCCGCCTTGCGGATGACATTCGCGGCCATGCCGCTGTCATCTTCCAGCAAAACCTTCAGCAAATGTTCGGGGGTGTATTGGCCATGACCGCTACGGCTTGCGAGGGTCTGTCCCGCCTGAATCACGCTGCGCGCGCGTTCGGTATATTTCTCGAATTGCATTCGCATTCTCCCAAGCGCGCCCCTACTCGCGCTTGCACGCGAACCCGCCCCTTACGAGCCCGGGAGAGACGCCTGTTTCAACTGAAGATGCAGCCTTTCAATAAGCGCCGCATCCGCTCAGAAAACATGTGGGA
>DMKG01000062.1:4199-4552 GCA_003454415.1 Alphaproteobacteria bacterium | reverse complement strand
GTGGCGGGAATCGTCTTCAGAAGCTGGCGGATGGCCATTCGCAAACTGGACCCCGGCCTGCCCGGCCGCGCCACTCTCAGGCGTTTCCTGGGCGTCCCCCTGTTCCTCCGGCTGACCATGACGGCGCGGCCCACGGCCGTGCTCCCTCTCACGCAGGGCCTGCGCCTGATTGGCCGCCGCCATCAGACGGAAATAATGTTCCGCATGCTGCAGGTAGTTTTCAGCGCCCACATGGTCGCCCTGGGAATTGGCGTCCCGCGCCAAGGCCTGATATTTTTCATAGATATGCGCAACCGTGCCGCGAATTTTCACATCTGGGCCGTTGCTGTCCAGCGTACGGTTGAGATTGACCG
>DMKG01000062.1:195-4056 GCA_003454415.1 Alphaproteobacteria bacterium | reverse complement strand
ACTGCGGGGTGCGCGATCCAGACCATGCGTCGATTGCTCGCCATTCCCGCTGCGGTCGTCCTGTTCGGTTGTGCCGAAGAGGACAATCCGCCGCCGCCCCCTCCGCCGCCGCCCCCGCCATGGGGTTTGCCACGTCCGCGCCCACGGGAGCGCTGTTTGCCGCCTTGCTGCATTGATCTCATAGGATACATGTCTCGTTCAGTTTGTAAGTAAATCTCAACTGCAAATCAGCGCGGATTCCTTTCCGGAATCGCCCCGCCCGATCGAGCCGCGAGGTTCAATCCGTCCGCACAAACCAGCACTCGTAGTTATCTGCGCAAATCAAGGCTTCCGCCGTGTTCCCCGTATGAAACGCCGCTTGCGGGAAATAACGTCAGTATTCCCGGCTCTCTTCCCCGCCAGCGTCTTGGCCACCATATACTGGCGCGGCCCACTGGAAACCGCCCGAAACGCCCATTCCGGCATTGCCTTTGCACATGGGGTGGCCGCGAGAGCTTTCATTTCTCAATCGCTGGGCGGAGCATAATCGCTTCCCACATCGATTCCAACAAATTTCTCAGATCCCCCAGTTTCTCAGATCCGTATGACAATCCAATGAACCGCGACCGGCGGGCCGGCCAGTGAGGGTTTCAGAAGGCGCGGTTTGCGCCGCCACTACCCTTGCCAGCCCATTCATGTCGTCACGCACCTGCAGGCTTTCCAATCCGGCGGCGCGCAGAAGACCCTCAATCGCGCCTGCCTGCCCAAAACCCGCTTCCAGCGCCACCCATCCCGGTTCACGCAGCAATTCTGCCACAGAACCGGTTATTATCCGGTAAAAGTCCAGCCCGTCCTCACCGCCTGCAAGCGCGATCCCGGGGTCGAAATTGGCCACTTCCGGCGCCAGACCGGATATCTCCCCGTCCGGAATATAGGGAGGGTTGGAAATCACCACATCATAGGGACCGCCGGCCTGCGTCACCCAGTCCGCCGCGCGGATATCGCAGCGCAGAAAATCAGCCCTCCCCGCCAGGCCCAGCCGCACCGCATTGCGCCGCGCAACGCCGAGCGCTTCCTCCGATATATCCAGACCGAGGCCGCGCGCCCGGGGAAACTCCGTAAGCAGAGCCAGCAGCAGGCAGCCGCTACCCGTACCGATATCCAGAATGCGCAAGGGGCGCTGGCGGTCCGCGACCTGTCCAAGCACCGCTTCGATCAGGGTTTCACTGTCCGCACGCGGATCAAGGGTTTCAGGTGAAATCTCGAATTCGAGACTCCAGAATTCGCGCCTTCCCACAATCCGCGACACCGGCTCGCGCATGATTCTGCGCCCTATCAGCCGGTCGAACTGCGCAGACTGACAAACGGTCAATTCTTCATCCGGATTGCAAAGCAGTTCTTCCATGCTCCTGCCCGCGGCGGCCTGCAATAAAAGCCGCGCGTCCAGTTGCGGCGTTCCGGCGCCCGCCTCTGCAAGACGCCTGGCGCCTTCCCGCAGCGCGTCTTTCAGGGTTGGCACGGCCTTACGCCCCCATCCCCTGGGACGCCAGCCGCTCCGCCTGATCATGGGCGATCAGCGGATCGATCAGTTCATCCAGCGCCTCCCCCGTCATCACCTTGTCAAGCTTATACAGCGTCAGATTGATCCGGTGATCGCTGACCCTTCCCTGGGGGAAATTATAGGTGCGGATGCGTTCGGATCGGTCTCCACTGCCGACCTGGCCCTTGCGGTCGGCGGCGCGCTCCATTTCCTGCTGCTGGCGTTTGTCATCATAAAGTTTCGCCCGCAGCATCATCATCGCCCTGGCGCGGTTCTTATGCTGCGACTTCTCATCCTGGCATTGCACGATCACGCCGCTGGGCAGATGGGTGATGCGGATGGCGCTGTCGGTCTTGTTGACATGCTGCCCCCCGGCCCCTTGCGCGCGGAACGTGTCGATGCGCAAATCCTTTTCATCGATCTGTATGTCGACCTCTTCGGCTTCCGGCAGCACGGCGACGGTCGCCGCCGAGGTGTGGATTCGTCCCTGCGCCTCGGTTTCCGGCACACGCTGCACCCGGTGCACCCCGGATTCATATTTCATCCGGGCAAAGACATTCTGCCCGGAAATCTGGGCGATGATTTCCTTGAACCCGCCCTGCTCGCTTTCCGACACGGACAGGACTTCGACCTTCCAGCCATGCGCCGCCGCGTAGGTCTGATACATGCGGAACAGATCGCCGGCGAATATCGCCGCCTCGTCGCCGCCCGTGCCCGCGCGCACTTCCAGAATCGCGTTCTTTCGGTCCGCCTCGTCTTTCGGCGCCAGCAGGATCAATAACCGGTTTTCCAGCGCGGACAGTCTTTGCTGAACCTCGCCGCGCTCCTCGAGCGCCATTTCACGCATTTCCGCATCGCTCGCGGCATCCGCGATCAGCGCCTCCAACCCCTGCAATTCGTCGCGCGCGCCACGCCACGCCAGCACCCCCGTAACCACCGGCGCAAGCTCCGCATATTCGCGGGACAGGGCCACATAGGTTTCCGTGGGCAGTTGGCCAGCCAGCCGCGCCTCCAGCTCCTGATGGCGCGTGACGACTTCGTTAAGTTTTGCTTCAGGTATTCGCACTTTAGCCAAAGAGTTCGAGGCTGGACCACCCTGCACCCAGATATTCTCTGAGCAGGAAAGGCGATCCATGATAAATATAAGGGGCCTGCAGCCAATTCCATCCGGCCGCAACCCGCGCTGACGGATCTGAAATCGCAGCGACCAGAACAGCAGGCTCTTACAGCAACTTCAGATCCAAAACCATACCCCAATTGTTGACTGGCCAGACGGCGCTGCGAACAGGGCGAAACGTGAGGCTATCCCCGTTAACGGCGCTTTCTAAAGTATGGCCAGAACATTTTCCGGCGGGCGGCCAATGGCGGCCTTGCCCTGGTGGACGACGATGGGCCGTTCGATCAGAACGGGATGGTCATGAAGCGCCGCGATAAGCTGTGCGCGGGTCTTTTCTTCCGAGCCCAGATTGCGCTCTTTGAAAGGGGTTTCCTGTTTGCGCATCAGATCGCGCGGCTCCATGCCCAGCATTTCCAGGATCGCCCCGATTTCCTTCTCGGACGGCGGCGTCTGCAAATATTCGATCACCTGGGGTTTGATCCCGCGCGCCTGAAGCAGTTCCAGGGTCTGACGGGATTTGGAACAGCGCGGATTATGATAAATGACGGTCTGCATGCTTAGTCTTCTCCTGTAAAATCCTTTTGGGCGTCCATGCCCACGGCTTCCCGCACATGGCCAAACCCGTCCCGCGCCAGCAGCGCGGCCAGTTCCCCCGCAATCCTTCTCACCAGGCCCGGCCCGGCATAGATCATCGCAGTATATAGCTGCACCAGCGACGCGCCATTGCGGATTTTGGCATAGGCGTCCGCGCCGCTGGCGACGCCGCCTACGCCGATGAGCGGCAACCGCCCCTGGCTCAGGCGGTAGACTTCCTGCAATCTGCGCGTTGAAAGCACGAAGAGCGGCCGGCCGGAAAGCCCCCCCTGTTCGTGACGGCGCGCGCTCTGCAATTCCCGGGGCCGCTGGATCGTGGTGTTGGAAACGATCATGCCGTCAATGCCTGTTTCCAGGGCAACCTCAACCACATCGCGCAGCCCTGCATCATCCAGATCCGGCGCGATCTTCAGCAGCAGCGGCGGCGCCGGATCGGGCAGCGCCTGCATCACACGGCCCAGTAATTCCTCGAGCTCCGTCCGGCCCTGCAGGGCGCGCAGGCCCGGCGTGTTCGGCGAGGACACATTGATGACCAGGTAGTCGGCCAGCGGCCCCAGGGTCGCAACGCCGAGCACGTAGTCTGACGCGGCATCGCCGGTATCCTTGTTCTTGCCGATGTTGACCCCGACCA
>DMKG01000062.1:0-127 GCA_003454415.1 Alphaproteobacteria bacterium | reverse complement strand
CGCGATCTTCAGCAGCAGCGGCGATTGCCCCGTCCGGCCCGCGCCCGCGCGCGCCGCAACCAGCCGGCGCAACAGGGTTTGCAGCGCGTCGCGTTCCTGCAACCCGCGCAGGCCCGGCGTATTGGGA
>DMKG01000188.1:10339-14245 GCA_003454415.1 Alphaproteobacteria bacterium | reverse complement strand
TGCCGGGCGGGGGTGCGGGCCTTTGTCGCTGCGCGCGCCGCATCAAGCTGTTCTGAACCTGCGCCGCTGCTTGCGGAGGCCCGGAATTTTTTCTCTCTGGCGCAACAATTTCTGAATCCCTCTGCGCCGCATCTGCTGGCGATTGGCGGTTTTTCGGGAACCGGCAAGTCGGCGCTGGCGCGGTCGCTGGCGCCCCGGCTGGGGGCCGCGCCTGGCGCCCTGGTGCTGCGCAGCGATGAAATCCGCAAACAGCTTGCAGGCGCGCCCCTTCTGGAGCCGCTCCCCCCTTCCGCCTACACGATCCAGAACAGCGCGCAGGTTTACGCCTGTATGGTTGCGCGCGCCCGCACCGCGCTCAGCGCCGGGCATAGCGTGATTGCGGATGCGGTCTATGCGAGGGCTGCCGAACGGGCGGCGGTGGCGGAGGCGGCGAAAGAGACCGGCGTTGCATTTCAGGGCCTCTGGCTGGAAGCGCCCCTGGCGGTATTGGAGCAAAGGATCGGCGCGCGGCGCGGCGACGCCTCGGACGCCGATGCGCAGGTCGCGCGCCGGCAGTTCTCTTATGACACAGGCGCCATCGGCTGGACGCGCATTGACGCAAGCGGAACGGCGGAAGAGACGCTGGCCCGGGTTATGCGCGAGCACACAGAGGGCCTGGGCCTCACGGCTTGAAATGCCGGGCAGGGCTGATTAAGCTTCTGTTCCTTACAATTGTCTGGAGAGGGGGAATCGCTCATGCGTTCAAGCATCCGCCGCCTGTCACTGGCCGCCATCGCCTGTCTTGCAGGTGCAGGATCGGTGGCCGCGCAGCAGCAGGATTTTTCCGCCGTCGAAATCACCACCACGAAGCTTTCGCCAACGCTTTACATGCTGGTGGGCGAAGGGGGCAATATCGGCGTCTCCGCCGGTCCGGACGGCGTCTACCTGATCGATGATCAGTATGCGCCGCTTTCAGAAAAAATCCTGTCTGCGGTCAAGGCGATTTCGGATAAGCCGGTACGCTATGTCGTGAACACCCACTGGCATGGAGATCATACGGGCGGCAATGAAAACATGGGCAAAGCGGGGGCCACCATCATCGCCCACGACGCCGTGCGCACCCGTATGGCCAGGGGCCAGGAAATGCCTCTGTTCAAAAACGTGGTTCCGCCCGCCCCGCCCGCGGCTCTGCCCGTGGTCACTTTTTCAGACAAAGCCTCTCTGCATCTGAATGGCGAGACGGCAAACCTCATTCATGTGGCGCCCGCCCATACCGACGGGGATGTGATCATTCACTGGCCCGCCTCCAATGTCATTCACATGGGCGACACTTTCTTCAATGGGATTTTCCCCTTTATCGACGCCGGTTCGGGCGGCAAACTCTCCGGCATGATAGAGGCGGTGGAAACCGTTCTGGCCCTGGCTGGAGATGAAACCAAAATCATTCCAGGCCATGGGCCGCTTGCTGACAGGGGCGATCTCACACGCTTTCACGAGATGCTGCTGACGGTGCGCGAACGCGCCATGGCGGCGAAATCCGCAGGCCAGACCGCAGAGGAATGGGCGGCTTCAAACCCGTTTGCGGATCTCGAATCCGAATGGGGAAAAGGCTTTTTGAAAGCCCCCCTCTTCGCGAAGGTCGTCTATAGCGCCCTCTAGCGCAGGCTGTGGCGGCGGACCCGCCCGGAAAGACCGCGCCTATTCGGCTGCGCCGGTAAGGCTGTGAGCGCATTCTCTCCCGTGTTTTTCTGTGCACGGAATGAAGCCCTGTACGCGCGCAGCCGTGTTTCATGAAACTTTTATGACATGCCGCCTGTTAAAAGCGCGGGGTCATTTTTTTTCGCTGAATTCTGCGCAAAATTCAGAGGGAAAAATTTTCTTCCACTCATGCGCGTCAGATGTCCGCAATCCATTTCTAACCATTTGATTATATTTTCTCCCCGTTTTCGACCGGGCATTTATCTGAAAAACGGGGACCCATATGATCAGCATGATAAAGCGTTTATCCCTTTCGAATTGGCCCTTCTATCTCAAGATCGGGCTTCCTTCCGGAGCGGCGATACTTGTCATCTGCGCCATCGCCCTGTTCGCGCGCGCTACGCTGACCGGGCAGCAGGAATTAACGTACAGAATAACGAAGGAAGATTTTCCAGGCGCGGTTGAATTGATGGGCGTTTCAGCCGCTGTTCGCGACGCCAATGGCGCCCTGTTTCGCATTCTTGCTCCCCAGTTGGAACATTCCGGCGAGGCGGCCGAGGCGGCGGTTGACGTCATGCTGATATCCAGCCGACTGAACGGTCTGTTTACCGTTCTGGAAGCCCACAAAATCCTGCATGAAGATCAAGCCGGTCAGATTGACGCCGTGAAAGCGCAAGTGAAATCATACAAGGCGGGGATCGATGAGATCGCCTCTACGATGGAAACGGATTTCAGCGCCGCCGTTCTGCTTCTGGCGCAGTTTGACGAGAAATTCAAGAGCCTGCCCAGGCTTATCGACAGCCTGATCGGGGAAATGGTCCAGAGTTCCAAAGATGAGGCGAACGCCAGCGCGGAAACCGCCAGGAAAGCGAACATGATCCTGATGGGGGTGTCGCTGGGGGGCATTTTGTTAAGCACGCTGGTGGCTTTGCTGGTCGCCGCGGGAACCAACCGCTCAATTGGCCACATTGCAGGGCTGACGCTTGCGCTCGCCAAGGGAGAGGAGGTCGCAGACGTCGAGATCGATGCGCTGGCGCGCGGCGATGAACTGGGCGCTATCGTTAATTCACTACGTGTGTTCAGGGAAAACAATTCTCGCATCGCCAGCATGCAGGAAGAGCAGGCCCGCCTACGGGAGGAAAACGAACAGCAGCGCAGACGCGCCATGTCCGGGCTCGCGGAAAAGCTGGAGGAAACAGTTATGGGGGTTTCCGTCACGCTGGCGGAGGCTGTCGTGAAAATGCGCACGGAAGCCGAGTTGATGGAGAATATCGCCACCGACACCGCCAAAGAAGCCAGCGCGGCGAGCAGCTCCACCGAAGAAGCAACCAGCAACATTTCACTTGTGGCCGATGCGTCAGGGAAATTGCTGGCCTCCATCGAAGAGATCAGCCGTCAGGCCGGTTATTCCGGCGAAGCTACAGGAATCGCCGTGAAACATGCTGACGAAACAGCCGTGACCGTAAACAATCTGGCCGCAACCGCGGATCGCATTGGAAATGTGGTGTCGCTCATCAACGATATCGCGAGCCAGACCAATCTTCTGGCTCTGAACGCCACGATCGAAGCGGCGCGCGCGGGCGAGGCCGGAAAAGGCTTTGCTGTCGTCGCGAATGAGGTAAAGGCGCTGGCCACGCAAACGGCCAGGGCGACAGAGGAAATTTCCACGCAGATCAACGATATGCGCAGCGTCACCCGGCAGACGGTTTCCGCCGCTAAGCAGATTGTCGAGGCCTTGCAAAACGTCAGTGAGGTGTCGCACAGCATGCGCGAAGCCGTGCAGCAGCAGAATCAAGCAACCCGGGAAATATCCCTCAATATTCAGCAGGCGGCAGGCCGGACCCGGAAGGCGGCATCGAATGTGGATACGGTGACGCACAAGGCCGCCGAAACCGGCGCTTCCGTCTTACGCGTCACCTCACTGGGCGAAGTTCTGTTCAGCCAATCGGAAACGCTCCGGGACACGGTAGGGCGCATTGTCGATCATCTGCGATCGGCAGCCTAGATCAGCGGCATTATCAGAGAAGTCCTGCTCTAATACTGATGCTCCGGCATGCGCACGACTAGTCCGTCCAGTTCCTTTGTGACCTTGATCTGGCAACTCAGGCGGCTGTTATCATGCACTGCCGAGGCGAAATCGAGCATGCTCTGCTCCATCTGCTCTTTCTGGCCGGTTTTCGCCCGCCAGGCCTCGTCCACATAGACGTGGCAGGTGGCGCAGGCGCAGGC
>DMKG01000188.1:0-10152 GCA_003454415.1 Alphaproteobacteria bacterium | reverse complement strand
TAGACATGGCAGGTGGCGCAGGCGCAGGCCCCGCCGCAATCGCCGTCAATACCGGGAACCAGGTTCTGCACCGCCCCTTCCATGACCGACAGGCCCTCAGCCACGTCAACCACGTGTTCGGTTCCATTGAATTCGATATAAGTTATTTTGGGCATTTTCCGTCTGTCTGTGATGATGGTGGGGCTGTATATGGCATGATTGGGTTCTGGTCAATAACACCGTATTATGAAAAACGGATATATGGATGCCAAGACATTGGAAATAAAGGGTGTTTTTCCCATGAGATCCCGCATGCAAGGACGGCCGCGGATAGAGACAGGCGGTTATTTTCGATCTGCAGAAGAGAAGCCGAAACCCTCGGGCGCCCATTTCGGATCATATTGGCCGTCGAATAGGGGGGGCTGCCCGTGCAAGGGCTCCATTACCGCTATAAGCGCTCTGTAGATCGCGTCAAAGGCGGGATGGGGATCATTATTGCTCCACCTCGAAACTTTAACCACATCCCCGGATTGAAACTTTACATGGATTTCAGGCCGGCCTTCATCGGGCAGCCCGGGTTTGCTGCTGGATGGGATTTCCCTGAACGAAGAAGCGGAAATGAGGGAGAACACCGCCAGCGTTTTCTCCTGAGGAAGGTGGAATTGATAACGTCTTTCCTGCAGGGGGGTAATGGAAGGCCTGCGTATGACAATCTGTCCATATCCGGCTCCATCGCGCCAGAGATAGAGATTCAAACCTCCATGGAGGGGCTGCACATCCCGCAAGGCGACCCAGACGGCGCCGCCCTCGCCGTCTGTATTTTCCGCTTGGTCAGCCAAAGCGCCCCCCTCCAGAACCAGTACGGATAACCACGCCAACAAGGCGGTTGTCCACGCCAAACAGCTTCTTCGCAGGGCTGCGGCGGGTTTCAAGGTTTACCACTGGATGGGACGCAGGGGACGCAAGACCGGGTCCTTCCGCCCATTCTATGCAACGCCATCGCCAGCAGTCCCGCCGCCAGAAGAAATGCCGCTATTGGCTCAGGCACAGCGGAAACCAGCCGGAAAGAATGATCCGTGTCCGGATTCAGGGTTCTTATATAATCCAGATATTGCTGGTAATACCGCTCATGCATCACGGGTTTTTCATCATATGTCCCGCTCCCCATCAATCCGTGATCGCTCAGGGTCGGGTTGGGGAATTTGTCCACGGCGCCGCCGATATATTCGTCAAACAGGCCGAGCATATGCCCGAATTCATGGGCCCTGACGCCAGGCAGATCCGTGTTGCCGCCATTTGTGTGCGTGGCGTACCAATTGAGCATATCTGTTACGCCGGCATTTTTGGATACATTCACCGTTTGATCAAACGGGCCGGCCGTCGTGACGTCGACCAGTATCGGAAACTTCTTGTCCCCATCCCGGATGACGAATTTATTGTTCCAGATGCGCTCGATATCCTTCTCGGCGGTAGTTTTGTAGGTGGCCTGTTCTTCTGCGGTATAAGTGTCATCAAATACGAAATTGATCTCGACATGCTTGGTTAGGGAGACGCCGTCGAAGCTGCGCTTGTATTTATACGTCCATTCATAAGGACCATAGGTTGCGCCATCGGCTGTGTAGGCCTCGGTCTTGCGCATTCCGTTCACTATTTCTTCGCCCGTCACGTAATGGGCGCTTACGGGCCCTGATGCGGCGATCAGGAACGTGGCGATCATCAGCTTGATTAATATGCGCATTTGTTTTTTCCTTTCCGACTTGAGTTAAACCTCCTTGGTCTTGGCTTGCTGACAGAAATCAGGCCCTCTAGAGCCAAATTTATTAAAGCACATTCCGAAGTATTCTGAAAATTCTTTGCAATATCTGTAAGGGGCCGGGTTTTTTTGTTTTTATAAACCGGATAATGGGTAGCTAGGTTTTGGATTTTTTTGGTTAATGGCTGAAAAACTAGTAAAAATTATTAGAAAATGAGCAAATTCCACATCTTTTCACCATTAAGCTGCAAGGAAGGCTTGGCGGCGGGCTTCAGCCGGGCTAAACAGGGGCTGAACTAATCTCTGATTAGATTTTACCAAATTTAGGATTTTAAGAAAGCAGGCAAACGTGACAGCAGTAAAACCGGTCCAGGGCGCCGCCGCTAATGCGGACGCCATTGAGGTTATCCGCGCGGGCTTCGAAAAGCTTGGCTATATCACCAATCCGCAGATCTCCACGTCGATCTTTCTGGCGCAGAATCTGGAAAAACCCCTTCTGGTGGAAGGTCCTCCGGGGGTCGGCAAAACCGAATTGGCGATCGCCACCTCCAATTATCTCGGCCTGCCGCTGGTGCGCCTGCAATGTTATGAAGGGCTGGATGAATCCAAGGCGCTTTATGAATGGAAATACGGCAAGCAGTTGCTGTACACGCAAATCCTGCGCGAAACCCTGAGCGACGTGCTGCAGGGGGCGCAGGGTCTGGCGCAGTCCATGGACCGTCTGCACAAATTCTCCGACGTGTTCTTTTCCGAACAGTTTCTGGAGGAACGCCCTCTGATGCGGGCGATGCGCGCGCCGGAAGGCGCCGTGCTGCTCATCGACGAACTCGACAAGGCGGATCAGGAATTCGAATCCTTCCTGCTGGAGCTTTTATCGGAATATCAGATCACTATCCCCGAGATCGGCACCATGAAGGCGAAGGTCAAGCCCGTCGTCTTTCTGACCAGCAACAACACCCGCGAATTGAGCGACGCGCTGAAACGGCGCTGCCTGCATCTCTATATTCCGTTTCCGGACGCGGCGCTGGAACGCCGGATCATCGCCGCGCGGGTGCCGGACATCTCGGCCAGATTGCGCAATGAACTGGTCGCGTTCGTGCAGGAATTGCGGGCTCTGGACCTCAAGAAGCTTCCCGCCGTCAGCGAAACCATCGACTGGGCGCGCACCCTGCTGCTGCTGCACGCCAATACTTTGGAGCCGGAAATGGTGCGCAATACGCTGAGCGTCATTCTGAAATTCCAGGATGACATAGAGGCGGTGGAGGCGCAGCTAGGCGCCCTTACGGAGGGGGCGCTGAAAGCGGCGGAGCGTCCTTTAGGAACTGTATAGACGGTTTAGAAAACCTGCCAGCGGAGCACGTTCATGGACCAGACCCTCGGCGATTTCATCAAGGCGTTGCGCAATGCGGATGTCCGGGTTTCCAGCATGGAAGCGGTGGACGCCCACGATGTCGTCGATCTGGTGGGGTATACGGACCGCGACCTTCTGAAACACGCGCTGGCTCTGGTTCTGCCCAAGACCGCCGACGAAAAAAACGTTTTCGATTACACTTTCGACCAGTTCTTCAAATTCGACGAGCTGGACGAGATGGAAATGGCGGACCAGGCTGTTGCCGCGGGTGACGCCACGGTCGTCCCCCAGCTTGAAGAGTCCGCCGGGCAGGAAGGCCAGGGCAATGGCGGCGGCGGCAAGGGCTGTTCCGCCCGGACCGGCGCGGATGGCGAAGGAACGCCTGACGTTACCGGGGCGGTGGAACAGGCCGGGCTGCGCGAACAGCTCTCCCCACTTTCGCAAATGGTGCTGGCGGGGGATCGCGCGGCCATTTCCATCGCCATGGCTGAAGCGGGCGAAGCTGTGGGGCTGCGCAATATTCACATCTTTACCCAGAAGGGCCTCTATGCGCGCCGGATTCTGGAGCATATGGGCCTGAAGGCGCTGAACAATGACATCACGGAATTGCGCAAGCGCGATGGCGTGGCGGCGGCGGAACTGGCGGAGCGTCTGCGCAAGGGCCGCGAATATCTGCTGGCCCAGGTGCGCGATTATGTGGAGAGCCAGTTCCTGCTGCATGCAGACGTGGACGGCAGCCATCTGCGCGAGGATATTCTGTCCAAATCGCGCCTGACCAATATCGAACGGCGCGATTACCGCATGGTGCAGGAAATGGTGCGCAAGATGGCCAAGCGCCTGATCGCCATCCATTCCCGCCGCCGCAAGGTCTTTGACCGGGGCGCGCTGGACATCCGCAAGACCCTGGCGAAGAACCACGCCTATGACGGCGTGCCGTTCGACATCCGCTGGAAGTCGGTCAAGATCGACCGGCCCAAGGTCGTCGCGATCTGCGATGTGTCCGGCTCCGTCGCCAAGGTGGCGCATTTCATGCTGATGTTTCTCTACAGCCTCAACGAGGTGATGCCCAATGTGCGCTCCTTCGCCTTTTCCGGCCGGCTTGGCGAAGTCACCGGTCTGTTCAGGGAGCATGACGTCGAGGAAGCCATGGCGAAGACCCTGACGGAGTGGGGCCAGGGGTCGACCGATTATGGCCGCGCGCTGCAGGATTTCGCCACTCTGGCGCTCAATGACATCGACAGCCGCACCACGGTCATCGTGCTGGGCGATGCGCGCAGCAATTATGGCGATCCGGGCCAAGAGATCATGAAAAAGATCCATGATCGCGCCAAATGGGTGATGTGGCTGAACCCCGAAGAAAAGAACACCTGGAATTTCGCGGATTCCGTCATGCGCAAGTTCCAGCCTTATTGCCATCAGGTGCAGGTGTGCAATTCGCTCACCCATCTGGAGCGCATCGTCAGCATGGTGCTGCGCAGCGCCACCTGATTCCACCCGTCAGTCTCCCTGACGGCGGCTTCACTTCCGGCTTGATTGAAATCCGTTAATTAAGCAATCTGGCGATAGCACGGCCGGCGTCAGGCTGGTCAGGCTATGATGTCGGCACACTAACGAATAAGAACAGGAAGGAACGAACGGCATGAGCGGTGAACAAAAAGCCCCCCTGACGGGGATCCGGGTGATCGATCTTGCGGATTTGCGCGGGGAAATGGCGGGCAGGGCGCTGGCGGATCTGGGCGCGGAAGTGCTGAAGATCGAACCGCCCGAAGGCGCCGCCGCCCGGTTTCAGCCGCCTTTCATCAAGGGCCGTGAGGGCGATCCCGAAGGCTCGCTTTACTGGGCGGCCCTGGGGCGCGGCAAGCGCAGCATCACCGCCGATCTGGGCAAGCAGGCGGAACGCGAGAAGGTGAAAAACCTGATCGCCAGCGCGGATGTGCTGATCGAATCCTCTGTTCCGGGAACCATGCAGGGGCTGGGGCTGGATTACGCCGCCCTGCGCGCGTTGAACCCGGCGCTGGTCTATGTTTCAATCACCCCTTACGGGCAGACCGGTCCACAGGCCCTGGACCCCGCCACGGACCTGACCATCGAGGCGGCCTGCGGCATTATCGGACTGCAGGGGGATGGCGACCGGCCGCCGCTGCCGGTGGGTTTTCCCCAGGCCGCCTTTCACGCCGGCATGGTCGCCGCCGTGGATACGGTGGTTGCATTGAACGAACGGTCGCGTTCGGGCCTGGGGCAGCATCTCGATGTGTCCATGCAGACGGCGATGATGCTGACCCTGATGAACGCCCAGGGCTTTCCCGCCGTCGAGGGACGGGACATCCCCGGCTATGGCATGGAGCGCAACCTGCCGCGCCCGCCGGCCACGCCGGGTCTGGACGTGCCGGGCATGGTGACCGTCGCCGATGGTCATGTCACCAATCTGATGGGGGGCGTGGGTCCGACTGTGCGCGCGCTGGGCGAGGTGATCAACTGGCGTGTCGAGGTGGAAGGCCCGATGCCCGCCCATCTGCCGGATATCGACTGGAACCAATGGCCGCTGGCGCGCCGGGACGGCCGAATCACCATGGAGCAGGTGAATGAGGGGGCGCAGATCGCCCTCGCTTTTCTCGCCACAAGGAAAAAGCAGGAGATTTTCGAACGCGCCCTTTCCCACGGGCTTCTCAACGTGCCGATCATGACCACGGCTGAACTGCTGGCCGATCCGCAACTGGAAGCGCGCGAATTGTGGGTCAAAATCGATGGCAAGACTTATCCCCGGCCCTGCATCCTGATGTCCCGCACGAAACTGGTGTCTGATCGCGCAGCCCCCCGGCTGGGTGAGGCGCAGGCGCTGCTGGACGCCCCGGCGCGCGACGCAGCCCCGAAGGTGCCGGCCAGCCCGCGCGGCAAGCCCTATGAAGGGATCAAGGTGGCGGATTTCGCCTGGGTTGGCGTGGGGCCGATCATTTCCAAGTCCCTGGCGGATAACGGGGCCACCGTTGTGCGTATCGAAACTTCCAGACGGCCGGACGTGCTGCGCATGGCCGCGCCCTATCACCGGCGGGAGTTCAACCTCAACAGCAGCCAGTTCATGGCCAATTTCAACAGCTCCAAACTGGGCGTCGCTCTGGACATGTCGAGCGAGGACGGCCGCGCCATCGCCAGAAAAATGGCGGACTGGGCCGATGTGGTGGTGGAAAGCTTCACCCCGGGGACGATCGCGAATTTCGGCCTGGGTTACGAAGAACTCAGCAAGAACCGGCCGGATCTGATCATGCTCAGCACCTGTCTTTACGGCCAGACGGGGCCGCGCCGCCGGTTTGGCGGTTTCGGTAATCAGGGCGCGGCCCTGTGCGGGTTGCACGGCATTACCGGCTGGCCGGACCGCCCGCCTGCAGGCCCCTACGGGGCTTATACGGATTTCATTGCGCCGCGCTTTGGCGCGCTGGCGCTGGCCTCCGCCATTTTTGAGCGCCGCGCCAGTGGAAAGGGACAATATATCGATCTGTCCCAGGTGGAGACGGGGATTCATTTCCTAGAACCGCTTCTGCTCGACAGCGCCCTGAACGGGAATGTTGCCCCCGCCCCCGGGCTCGACAGCCTGTCCGAATGCCCGCATGGAGTTTACAAAACCGCTGGCATAGAGCGTTATGTGGCGATCTCCGTCTCCACTCCCGAACAATGGCGTAAATTGCGGGATCTCGCGGGCCTGACGGAGTTTGCGGGGGCGAAATATGACGATGTCCGGGAGCGTCTGTCGGCGCGAGACAAGATTGAGGCGGGAATGCGGGCCTTCTGCGCGGGCAAGCCGCCGTTTGCGTTTGCTGCGCAATTGCGCGCAGCCGGCGTGCCGGCATCCGTCGTCATGCGGCCAAGCGATCTCTATGAAGATCCTCAGCTCATCCATCGCGGATATTTTGTCACTCTTGACCACAAATTCATGGGTCCGGTTCTGTATGACGGCTATCCCACCCTGCTTTCGGAAACACCGGTCAGGATTTCCAAGGCCGCGCCTACTCTGGGCGAGGACACCCATTATGTGATGAAAGAGTTCCTTCGCCTTCCGGAAGAGGAGATCAGCCGTCTGCAAAAAGCCGGGGTGTTTGTCTGAGTGACTTTGGGCCGCCGCCGCTGGCTGAGTCATTGGGGCGGGCGCCTGCTGCGCAGGCCGAAGCTACTGGAGCAGCCGAGTATGGGGATGGAGCTGGATCCCGCCGCATGGCGGGTCCTGCTGGATGGCTTCCCCGCTCCGGTGCTGGTGCTGAACGCGCGCCGCGTGGTGATCGAAGCCAATCGGCAAGCCCGGGAAATTTTCGGCTCCCATCTGCTCAATCATGATCTGGCGCATTCCCTGCGTCAGCCGGCGGCGCTGGAGGCCGCCAACGCCGTCCTGAATGGCGCCCCACATAAAGTGTCGCCGCTCATGCTGGCTGCGCCTGTCCAGCGTTTTTTCGAATTGCACGCCTTGCCCGTTCAAAGCCAGGGAAAGGATGGCGCGCGCGTGGCCCTGTCCCTGCTTGACATTACCGGCCAGCACCACGTTGAACAGATGCGGGCGGATTTTGTCGCCAATGTAAGCCATGAATTGCGTTCTCCGCTGGTTTCGCTTCTGGGGTTTATCGAGACGCTGAAAGGCCCGGCCAGGAATGATGCGGCCGCGCGGGAAAAATTTCTTGGCATCATGCAAAGCGAAGCCCAGCGCATGGCGCGGCTGATCGACGATCTGCTTTCCCTGTCCCGGGTGGAGGTCAATGAACATATCCGTCCCCGCGGCCGGGTGGATATCGCCCCCCTGATGGCGTCGGCGAAATCCGCACTGGAGGAAAGGGCGGTCAGGCGCGGCGTCGTCATAGAACTTGTGTGTCCCCCGGATATGCCGAAGATTACAGGGGATCAGGATCAGCTTGCCGAGGTTTTGCACAACCTTCTGGATAATGCCCTGAAATATGGCGCGCCGGGGCGTCCCATACGGCTTGGCGCGCGCCGGGTCGAGCGTATCCCGGTTGTGGGCGGGCCCGGCATCTGCGTCAGCGTGCATAATGAAGGCGACCCCATCGCGCCGGAGCATTTACCGCGTCTGACCGAACGCTTCTATCGTGTGGATCAGGCGCGCTCCCGCGAGATTGGCGGGACGGGTCTTGGGCTGGCCATCGTCAAGCATATCGTCAGCCGGCACCGTGGCCGCCTTAGCGTGGAGAGCGAAGCGGGTTCTGGCAATACCTTCAGTGTTTTTCTTCCGGAGGCCCCTCCTGATGATATTCCTTCTCAGCCCCGTATTCCCTAATTGCGTGTCATATAACTGTAACCGAACTGTCATAGAAAGGTTTTGCTTGTCCCATACGTTGCGCGGAGAGGCGGGGATAATAGGGTTCCTGCCGTTAACCTGTCTGGGAGAAAACCTGAAAATGATGAAAGTTACCTTTTTGGCGACGGCCCTTGCCGCATCCGTTATCGCCTGTGGGGCGAATGCGCGCGACCAGGTGCAGGTGGTCGGTTCTTCCACGGTGTTTCCTTTTGCAACCGCGGTTGCCGAGAAGGTTGGAAAGCTCTCCGGCGGCAAAACCCCCGTTGTCGAAAGCACCGGCACTGGTGGCGGATTCAAGCTCTTCTGCTCGGGCGGCGGCGATAATACTCCTGACGTCGCCAACGCTTCGCGCGCCATCAAGTCTTCCGAAATGGATCAATGCGCAAGTAACAAAGCGGGGGAGATCATAGAGGTCAAAATTGGTTATGACGGCATCGTTCTGGCCAATGCCCGCTCCGCTCCGCAGCTCAATCTCAGTCTGAAAGACATCTATCTGGCGCTGGCCAAGGAGGTTCCAGACAGTGAGGGTAAAACCATCCCGAATCCCTATAAAACCTGGAAAGACGTGAATGGGAGCCTGCCCGCCATCAAGATCGAAGTGATTGGCCCTCCGCCGACTTCCGGCACAAGAGACGCCTTCGTGGAGCTGGCGATGGAAGGCGGCTGCAAGACCTTCCCCTGGGTCAAGGCCCTGGCGGATGATTACAAGGACGCGTTTGTGAAAACCTGTCACAGCGTTCGTGAGGATGGAGCCTTTATAGAAGCGGGCGAAAACGATAATCTGATCGTACAGAAACTGACCGCAAACCCGGATGCGGTGGGAATTTTCGGTTACAGCTTTCTTGAGCAGAATACGGACAAGGTGAAAGGGGCGCATGTGGAGAATGTCGAGCCCAGCTTCGAAAACATCTCCTCTGGCGCCTACAAGATTTCACGTCCGCTGTTCTTCTATGTAAAGGCTGCGCATCTCGACAGCATTCCCGGTCTGCGCCCCTATCTCACTGAATTCACCAGTGAAAGGGCATGGGGGCCGGAAGGCTATCTGGCAGAGAAGGGCCTGATTCCGCTCGACGAAAAAGAGCGCGCCAAAGTGAGAAATGAAACCGCAGCCGCAGCCAAACTCTGAGTCTGACGCCATGGAAGCCCCGGTCGTGCAAGAATTGGTTCTGCAACAGGGCCGGGGCGTGGCGGATCCTGCCAGGACCGTCTATGCCAGGCGGCGTTTCCTGCGCAATCTGTGGGAGCGTCCGGCTTACTGGCTGCTGGTGCTCAGTTCCCTGATTGCGATTGCAACGACCATCGGGATCGTTCTCTCCCTTCTGTTCGAGTCGCTCCGTTTCTTTGATCAGGTCCCCATCTGGGATTTCCTGTTCGGTCTGGAATGGAGTCCGCAAACCGCCTTGCGCGAAGATCAGGTGGGCTCATCAGGCAAATTCGGGGCTGTGCCGCTATTTACCGGCACATTGCTGATCAGCCTAATCGCTTTACTGACGGCGGGTCCGCTGGGTTTGTTTTCCGCCATCTTTCTGGCCGAATATGCAGGCGTCAAGACAAGAAACCTCGTAAAGCCGCTTCTGGAAATTCTGGCCGGCGTACCCACGGTCATTTATGGATTTTTCGCTGCGCTGATCGTCGCCCCCATGCTGCGGGACGCAGGCGGCTTCATGGGGGTGGCGATTTCTTCGGAAAGCGCGTTGGCTGCAGGCGTGGTCATGGGGGTAATGATCATTCCCATCATTTCTTCGCTATCCGATGATGTGATTTCCTCTGTGCCCAGAT
>DMKG01000066.1:8104-8278 GCA_003454415.1 Alphaproteobacteria bacterium | reverse complement strand
GTGTTTTCCTGCCTGACGGCGTGGCTGGCCCCGGTTCTGAGCTTCACCATGGAGGAAGCCTGGGCCGCGAGATATCCAGAGGCGCGGGACAGCGTGCATTTACGCCAGTTTCCGCAGGCTCCCGACGCCTGGGCCGATGCGCGGCTGGCGGAGAAATGGGAAAAGGTGCGGCAG
>DMKG01000066.1:487-7884 GCA_003454415.1 Alphaproteobacteria bacterium | reverse complement strand
ATGGTGCGGCAGCTGCGCCAGGTGGTGACCGGCGCGCTGGAACTGGAGCGTCGCGAAAAACGCATTGGCGCAAGCCTTGAAGCCGCGCCGCGGATTCATGTCAGCGACCCGGCGATTTTCCAGGCCATGCAGGGGGTCGATATCAACGAAATCGCCATTACGTCCGGCGCGCGTCTGATCTCGGAGGCCGTTCCGGCAGACGCCTTCCAGCTTGCGGAGGTTCCCGGCGTGGGGGTGATCAACGCCCTCGCGGCGGGAGAAAAATGCCAGCGCTGCTGGATGATCCTGCCGGAAGTAGGAACGGTCGCGGGGCATGAGGATGTCTGCCAGCGCTGCGCGGATGTGCTTGCCACGCCGGAGCAGCGCGAAGGCGGGATTCGTAACTGATCCATGACTTTTATGCGTTCCCTGCGCAGACCGTTTCCGTGCGGCGCCTTTGTCGCCGCACTCATTGCGGCGGCCGACTGGCTCAGCAAATACGCGGTACTTTACGGGATGGATTTACCCGCACGGGGGAACATCCCGATTCTGCCATTTTTCGATCTTACCATGGTGTGGAATCGCGGGATCAGTTTCGGTTTGCTGCAAAGTGATGGCGTCTTTGGCCGCGCCTTGCTGGTGCTGTTCACCAGTCTGATCGCCGCCGTTCTGGTGTTCTGGCTCTGGCGCAGCCAGCGACTCTTGGAGGCGGCGGCCCTTGGTGCTATTATCGGCGGCGCCGTCGGCAATATTCATGACCGGGTGGTTTACGGGGCGGTGGCGGATTTTTTCGACTTTCATCTGATGGGCTGGCATTGGTATGTGTTCAATATCGCCGACGCCGCCATCTGCATAGGGGCAGCCATGCTGCTGGTCAGCAGTTTCTGGCCGGCGGAACAGTCAATCAAGCGGACGGACAAGCATGAAGATCGGTAGTTTTCTGATTATGGCCGCAACGGCGGGTTTCGCCGCCGTCTCGCTGGGCGGCTGTTCCGGCGCCAAACGCGCCTTCGGCATGGAAAAAATCGCGCCGGATGAATTCACCATCGTCACCAAGGCGCCGCTGGTGCTGCCCCCCGATTATTCCCTGCGCCCGCCCCGCCCCGGCGCGCCGAACCCGTCTTTCGTCGAGCCGGAGCGCAAGGCGGAATACGCCTTGTTCGGCAGCGAAGGGCTAAGCGAAAATCCCCAAGGCTATACGGGAGGCGAGATGACCCTGCTGGACACCGCCGGCGCCAGCAGCGCCACTTCCGATATCCGTCAGGTGCTCAATTCCGAAACCGCCAGCCTGGTGGAGAAGGATGAAACCATTGCGGAAAAAATCCTGTTCTGGCAGCAGCCTGCGGAAGAAGCCGCCAATGTCATCGACCCCAAAAAGGAAGCCGAGCGCCTGAAGGACGCTAAAACCCCTGCAGATGCAGGCGACGGCCAGAAAACCGGTTCGAAAACGGCGCAGGCCCCGAAGGAAAAGAAAAAATCCTGGTTCGGCGGCATTTTCTAGAGCCTGTTTTCACTTGAAAAGAATCACAACCCCCATTTTGTCACTGCAAGCCGAAGACACGGCTCTCCGGGAGATGCAGGCCAAGGCCCGGGTCTTTGATTGTGGATCGCCCCGCGCCCGCTTTGCCGGACGCGCGGCGGCGCGCGATGACGCCCGGGTTTGCCGGGTTCCCTCCGCCTGCAGCGGACTTTAACCAGTGGCGGGCGGCGAGCAGCATTGCAAACGCTTCGGGCTGACGGCCATTCTCCTTGCGGTTCTGCAATTCGCGGTGGCCGGCGCCCTCAGCGCGCGGCCCTGGGTCGAGCCGGAAAGCTTCACTCTGAAGAACGGCATGAAGGTGATCGTGCTGCCGGATCGCCGGGCGCCGGTCGTCACCCATATGGTCTGGTACAAGGCCGGCGCGGCGGATGAGCCGCCGGGAAAATCCGGCATTGCGCATTTTCTCGAACATCTGATGTTCAAAGGGACGGAAAAGATTCCGCCCGGTGAATTTTCCAAGATCGTCGCCCGGCTGGGGGGCAATGACAATGCGTTCACTTCGTATGACTACACAGCGTATTTTCAGCGGGTGGCGCTGGACAAACTGCCCCAGGTTATGGAAATGGAGGCTGGCCGCATGGAGCATCTGCGGTTGACCGACGCCGTGGTGCTGCCGGAGCGGGACGTCATTTTGGAGGAGCGCAACAGCCGCATCGACAATAATCCTGAGTCGCTGTTTTCGGAACAGATGGAGGCGGCGCAATATCTCTCCCATCCCTATGGCCGGCCGGTGATCGGCTGGCGTCACGAAATGCAGCAATTGACCAGCGCCGATGCGCTGGCCTATTACCGCCGCTATTATGGGCCCGATAACGCCGTGCTGATCGTGGCGGGGGATATTGATGCGGAAAGTCTGCGGCCCCTGGCGGAAAAATATTATGGCGTGATCGCCCCGCGCGGCATTCCGGCGCATGTCCGGCCGCTGGAGCCGCCGCAACTGGCGGCGCGGCGGTTGCAGATGCAGGATCCCCGGGTGGCCCTTCCAGCCTGGCGTCGCACCTTTCTCGCGCCAAGTTACAACCGGCGCGAGGGGGGCGATCCGGAAGCGCTGGAAGTGCTTTCGCAAATCGTGGGGGGTGGGTCGACCAGCCGTTTATACCGCGCGCTGGTGGTGGAAAAAGCCATCGCATCGGCCGTATCGGCCAGCTATCACGGTTTTGCCCGGGATTACGGCCAGTTTGGCCTTCACGCGATTCCCCGAAGCGGACAAAGCCTTTCAGCCCTTGAAACGGAAATCGACGCGCTGCTGGCGGATGTCCTCAAAAATGGCGTAACGGCGGAAGAAGTCGCCCGCGCCAAAACGCAGCTGGTGGCGGCGGCCGTCTACGCCCAGGACAGCCAGCAGACCATGGCGCAGATTTTCGGAGAGGTGCTGATGTCCGGCCGCAGTATTGAAGACGTCGTGGCGTGGCCTGACCGGATCGCGCAGGTGACGCCCGAACGCGTGGCGGAAGCCGCGCGCCACGTATTCAAACCGGAGCGCTCCGTTACCGGAACTTTGTTGAAGGCGGAAAAAAACTGATGCCCCGCGCGCGCTACAGGATGTTCTCTGCGCTGGCCGCGCTGTTCGCCGTGATGGTTCTGTCCACGCCTTCGCTGGCGGCTCTGAAGGTTCAGCGCGTCACCAGCCCCGGCGGCATAAAGGCCTGGCTGGCGGAAGAACATGCGCTCCCCATGATCGTGATGAATTTCGCCTTCCGGGGCGGGGCCAAACTCGACCCGCCCGGTAGGCTGGGGCTTGCCAATCTTGCCGCGTCCACGATCGACGAAGGCGCGGGGGAGATGGACAGCCAGGCGTTTCAGACCCGGCTGGAGGAGCTGGCGATCCAGCTCGGGTTTCAGGCAGACCAGGATGCGTTTCACGGCAGGATGAAAACCCTCACCCAGAACCGCGCCGAGGCGTTCCGTCTGCTCAAGCTGGCGCTCGGCGCGCCGCGTTTCGACGAGGAGCCCGTCGCCCGGATCAAGGCGCAGATTCTGGCGGGATTGCGCGCAGACGAAGAGGATCCGCAAACAATCGCGAGCAAAGCCTGGTTTGCGGCCGCCTTTCCGGATCATCCCTATGGCCGTCCCGACAAGGGCGAAGCGGATCAGGTGAAGCAGATCAGCGCCAGCGATCTCCGGCAGTTCATCAAGAGCCAGTTCACCCGCGACCGGCTGGTGATCACGGTGGCGGGAGATATCGGGGCGAAGGAACTGGGGCGGTTGCTGGATGAGGCGTTTGGCGGGCTGCCCGAAGGAAGCGGCGCCGCCCCCTCCGCCCCGGTGGCGCCGCAAGTGGATCAGAACATCCTCATCGAGCGGGAAATTCCCCAGACGGTGATCATGTTCGGCCTGCCGGGCATGCTGCGCAAGGACCCGGATTTCATTCCCGCCTATGTGATGAACTATATTCTGGGCGGCGGCGGTTTCAGTTCGCGCCTGACCACGGAAATCCGGGAAAAACGGGGACTGGCCTATTCCGTCTACAGCTATCTGATGCCGTTGGAGCAGTCCGGTCTTTTCGTTGGCGGCGTCGCGACCCAGAATGAACGCGCGGGCGAGACCGTCAGGCTTCTGCGGCAGGAACTGAAGCGGCTGCGCGACAAAGGCGTGACCGGAAAAGAACTGGAAGATGCGAAAACCTATCTGACCGGCTCTTTCCCGTTGCGCTTCGACAGCAACGCCAAAATCGCCGCGCAGTTGAATGGTCTGCAACTGGAAGACCTGGATGCGGATTATCTGGAGCGGCGCAATGATCTGATACGCGCCGTCACGCGGGAAGATGTCAACCGGGTGGCCAGACGTTTATTGAATGTGGAGAATCTGCTAGTGGTTTCGGTGGGCCAGCCCGCCGGCTGACGCCAACAGAAAGGCAGTCAATGCAGTATACCCAGAATATCAGTGAGTGTTTTGGCGCAGGCCGTTTGGGGAAACCGGACCACGCCGCGATGCTGGCGAAAACCGCTTCCGTGCTGGCGCGGTTGCGCGCGCAGCACGCGGATGGCTCTCTTGCGCTATTGCGCCTGCCGGAGGCGCGGGACGATCTGGCCGCCTGCGAAGGTCTCGCGGCGCATCTGATGAAGGATACGTCAGATCTGGTTCTGCTGGGGACGGGCGGCTCCAGCCTGGGGGCGCAGGCGCTGGCGCAGATCGTGGACAAGTTCAGGCCCATCGCCGCTCCACGGGCAGGGAGCCCGCGTTTTCATTTTCCCGACAATCTTGACCCTTTCGCCATGGAGGCGATTCTGAACGGGCCCGATCTGCGGACCACCCGCTTTCTGGTGATCTCGAAATCCGGAAATACCGCCGAAACCATGAGCCAGGCCCTGACCGCCGTCGGAAAGATCGAGGCGGCGGGCGGCGGTAAATACCTGAAACAGCATTTCGGCGTCATCACCGAACCGGGCGGCCGGGCGTTGCGCCGTCTTGCGGAACGCTACGATATTCCGGTGGTGGATCATCCGGCCAAAGTCGGCGGGCGTTATTCGGTTCTCAGCAGCACCGGCATGGCTCCCGCAATCTGCCTGGGGCTTGACCCGGTGGCGCTTCGGGAAGGCGCGGCTGAAGTGCTGGCCCCCATCCTGGCGGGGGCGAAGCCGGAGGAGATTCCCGCCGCCGAAGGGGCCGCCGTCAGCATTGCCTGTCAGCAGAGGCTGAGGGCGGGAATACAGGTTTTTATGCCCTATGGCGACCGTCTGGAGCGTTTCGTCATGTGGCACCGTCAGCTCTGGGCGGAAAGCCTCGGCAAGGGCGGAAAGGGCACGACCCCCATGGCGGCGCTGGGGCCGGTGGATCAGCACAGCCAGTTGCAGCTTTATCTGGACGGGCCGCGCGACAAGCTGTTCACCGTCCTGACCCAGGAACTGGCCGGCAGGGGACCGCGCATGCACAGCGAGGATCCCGAACTCGCCTATCTGGATGGCCGTACGATCGGGGATCTGGCCGCGGCCGAACAGCGCGCAACCATCGCCACCCTTGTCGCAAACGGGCTGCCTACCCGCACCCTGCATGTGCCCCATCTGGATGAACGCGCCCTGGGCGCCCTGTTCATGCATTTCATGCTGGAAACCATCATCGCGGCGGAACTTCTGGCGGTCGATCCCTTCGATCAGCCTGCGGTGGAGGCCGGAAAGATCCTCGCCAGGGAATATCTGGAGAATATGAAGACATGAAACTGCGCCGTCTGCCGGAAGCCGTCATCAACCGCATTGCCGCGGGCGAAGTGATCGAGCGGCCGGCGAGCGCGGTGAAGGAACTGGTCGAGAACGCCATCGATGCGGGCGCAAGCCGCATAGAGGTGGCGGTCGCCAGAGGCGGGCGCGAGCTGATTTCGGTAACCGATGACGGTGTGGGCATGGGGCCGGAGGAACTCAGTCTGTGCATTGAGCGGCACGCGACCTCCAAGCTCGACGGCGAGGATCTGTTCGCTATCGCCACTATGGGGTTCCGTGGAGAGGCCCTGCCATCCATCGGATCTGTCAGCCGACTGACGATTACCAGCCGCGCGGCTTCCGGCGGGGATGGGGCGTGGGTGATTGCGGTGAATGGCGGCTGCGCTGGCGCGCCGCAACCCGCGGCGTTCGGGCGCGGGACGCGGGTGGAGGTGCGCGATCTGTTTTTCGCCACCCCCGCGCGGCTGAAATTCCTGAAAAGCGATCAGGCCGAACAGGCGGCCCTCAACGATGCGGTGAAACGCCTGGCCATGGCGCATCCCCATATCGCCTTCAGCCTGACCAGCAATGGGCGGCGCGTACTGGATCTTCCGGCGGAGCAGGATGATCTGCTGCAGGCCAGCGCCAGCCGCCTCCGCGAGATCATGGGGCGGGAATTCACAGAAAACAGCGTGCCCGTTCTGGCGGAACAGAACGGGGTCCTGCTGAGGGGGTGGGCGGGTTTGCCGACCTTTCACCGCGGCAGTGCGCAGATGCAGTATCTGTTCGTCAACGGGCGGCCCGTGCGGGACAAGATGCTGGCAGGAGCGGTGCGCGGCGCCTATCAGGATCTGCTGGCCCATGACCGTTACCCCGCGCTGGCGCTGTTCCTGGAGGTCGGCCCCCCCCTTGTGGATGTGAACGTGCATCCCGCCAAGGCGGAGGTGAGATTCCGTGACGCCGCAATGATCCGTGGACTGATCGTCAGCGGGTTGCGCCATGCTCTGGCGGGGGCGGGGCACCGCGCCTCCAGCACGGTTTCGGCGGCGGCGCTGCACGCGCTGCGGCCTGCGGGTCCGGGCGGCTCTCCGCGTTTGCCGGGACAAGGGGCGATCGCCGCCGCCTGGGGAGCGCAGCGCCCGGCTGGCGGCGCGCAGGCCTTCGAAGGGTTTTGCGAACCCTCCGCCCGTTACGAGGCGGGGGAGACCGCGCCCCCCGCGCCGGAGCATCCGCTGGGCGCCGCGCGCGGGCAGGTGCACGGAACCTATATTCTCGCCCAGACCGGGGATGGAATCGTGATCGTCGACCAGCATGCGGCCCACGAACGTCTGGTGCTGGAGCGGATGAAAAGTCATATGCGGGAGGGGCGCGCGCCCGGGCAGATCCTGCTGCTGCCGGAGGTGGTGGAGCTGGATCCGGATGCGGTGGCCGCCCTTGCGGCGCGGGCCGGGGAGCTGGCGGACCTCGGACTGGCTCTGGAGCCGTTCGGCGCTGGCGCCGTCGTGGTGCGCGAAACTCCGGCACTGCTGGGGGAAACCGATATTGCCGGCCTGGTGCGCGATCTGTCCGATACGCTCCATGAATGGGACGCCGCCCATAGCCTGAAAGAGCGTCTGGAAGATGTATGCGCCACCATGGCCTGTCATGGGAGCGTGCGCGCCGGGCGTACGCTGAGCGCCGAAGAGATGAACGCGCTGCTCCGGGAGATGGAATCCGTGCCCTATTCCGGCCAGTGCAATCATGGC
>DMKG01000066.1:0-251 GCA_003454415.1 Alphaproteobacteria bacterium | reverse complement strand
GAACTGAAGCTCGCCGATATCGAAAAACTATTCGGGCGCCGCTGAGCCGTTTTCATCCCGTTGCAGAAACAGCAGCATCGTGTCCCCGTAGATGCGGCGGTCCAGTTCGCGATAGCCCGGCGTCCGGGGGGTTGTCTCATCGCTGGCGATCTCGGCCGCCAGCAGGGCGTCTGCGCACAGCCAGCCGCCCTCGCGCAGGCCCTGCAGGGTAGGGGCAAGCAGCCCGGAACGATAGGGCGGGTCCAGAAACA
>DMKG01000064.1:5986-6152 GCA_003454415.1 Alphaproteobacteria bacterium | reverse complement strand
TACGCCCATGTGGTCAACCGGGATAACGAGATCTTCTGGTCGCATGTGGATGTGGCGGAACGCCAGAGCGGCGATCTTGTCGCCCAGGGCACGGTGCTGTACCGCATCGTGCGATAGGAAGAGACGAAGCTGATGTTCAGGGCGCGGCGCCATGGATATCCATGGC
>DMKG01000064.1:0-5644 GCA_003454415.1 Alphaproteobacteria bacterium | reverse complement strand
GGCGAGGGCGATTTCTTGAGGCTGACGCCTGACCGTTTATATGTTAAATTGCTCCAAATGACAAATTATCGGGAGTAGTAGGAAGATGAAATTCACCTGGTTCAACCTGATGCCCTGGCCCTATCTGCCGGATGATTTCCGCAAGAAAAACCGTTCGGTCTGGGTGGATATCGATTCCCGGCTGTACGATCCCGTTCGCGGCCACGACGTCTACAATGACTATCTGGATCTGCTGGAATACGCAGATCAGGTGGGCTTTGACGGCATTGGCATCAACGAGCATCACCAGAACGGGTATGGCATGATGCCGTCGCCGAATATCATGGCGGCCGCCCTGACGCGGCGCAGCAAGAACGCCGCGATCGTGGTGCTGGGTAATTCCATCGCGCTCTATAACCCCCCTGTGCGGGTGGCGGAGGAATTCGCCATGCTGGACGTGATGTGCGGCGGACGGCTGGTGGCGGGCTTTCCTGTCGGCACCTCCATGGACACCAATTATTGTTACGGGCAAATTCCTGCGCTGACCCGTGAAAAATACATGGAAGCCCATGAACTGATCATGCGCGCATGGAAGGAAGAAAAGCCCTTCGCTTTCAACGGCCGCTACAATCAGCTTCGTCATGTGAACATCTGGCCGCGGCCCATCCAGAACCCGCCCCCCATTCACATTCCCGGAGGCGGTTCTGTCGAGACCTATGACTTCTGCCTCGACAACACCTATTCCTATTCCTATCTCAGCTTCACGGGTTATATCCGCGCCAAAGCGCTGATGCAGGGCTATTGGGACCGGCTGACGGAACGCAACATGCCGGATGAGTCTCCCTACCGCGCGGGCTTCGCCCAGACCATCGTCGTGGGCGAAACCGACAAGGAAGCGGAAGATCTGTACAAGGAGCATGTGAATTATTTCTATAACCGCTGCCTGCACGTCTATGCGGGCTTCGCCGACGCGCCCGGGTACCGCACCATCAAGACCATCCAGACCGGCGCCCTTTCGCAATATGCGCCGAATTTCGGCGATCTCTCCACCCTAAGCTGGAAGCAGTTGCTGGATGACGGCTATGTGATTGCGGGAAGCCCCGACACCGTGCGCGAGAAGCTGGAGTTTCTGGCCAAATCTCTGCGGGTCGGCAATCTTTTCTGTCTGATTCACGTGGGAAATATGCCCAAGGACAAATGCATGCACTCCACCAAACTGTTTGCGGAAAAGGTCATGCCGAAACTGCGCAATCTGTGGCCGGATTACGCAACGGATAACCGTTTCTGGTGCAAGCCTCTGGACAGGCTGGCGACGCCGGCGCCCATTGACGCCGCGCTGAAAGCGCAAGGCGCATTGCAGGGGGCGGCTGAATGATCACTTTGCGTAAAGTCAAAACCCGGCACACCGAAACCCATGTGCTGGAGGGCGGCGCCGGACCCGATCTTCTGTTCCTGCATGGGGCCGGCGGGATCACTGCGGAAGATCCGTTTCTGAACGCGCTGGCGGCGAAATATCACGTCTATGCGCCCCTGCTGCCCGGCTATGGCGCATCGGATGAATGTGGTGAGATCCGCGATATGCTGGACGTCACCCTGCATACTTATGACGTCATGGCGGCGCTAGGGCTCAGCAAGCCCTTACTTGCCGGACATTCCATGGGCGGCATGATCGCGGCGGAAATGGCGGCGATCTCCCCCAATGACATTGAAAAGCTCTGCCTGATCTGCCCGGCGGGTCTCTGGCTGGATGATCATCCGATCCCGGATCTGTTCGCTCTTCTGCCCTATGAATTGCCGGCGCTCCTGTTCCACGATGCGGAGGCGGGCGGCAAGATGATGACGGCGGGAATGGATTTCTCCAATCTCGAGTTTCTCAAATCCTTCCTCATTCAGAACGCGCGGCAGATGGGCATGGCGGGCAAGCTGCTGTTTCCCATCCCTGACAGGGGACTGCGCCAGCGCCTCTACCGCATAAAGGCGCAGACCCTGCTGATCTGGGGCGATAGCGACAAGCTGATCGTGCCGCGCTATGCGCAGGAGTTCAAGAAACTGATTGCGGGCGCCGAACTGGTGAGCATTCCTGAGGCCGGCCATCTGGTTCCACTCGAGAAAACCGCACAAACCGTTGCGGCGATTGGGAAATTGGCTTAACCCCCCTTTGGGGGCCATACAAAAAGGCCGGACAAGGATCCGGCCTTTTTTAATGCCATGTTTAACCTGCGGGTAAGTATTCCCCGATATGCTTTGCCCCATGGATCAGGCCGTACTCGACAGGCTGGTGGAAAACGCCACGGACAAAAACCCTGCCTCACGCAGAGCTCTGCTGGCGGATATTGTGGGTCTGTGCGACGCGCCGGTCAAACGCCTTAGCGAAACGGAAAAACATCTTGCCGGCGAGATTCTCGTCCGGGTTGTGCGTGAGTTTGAAGTGCAGATGCGGGCGGAGGTGGCGGAGAAACTTGCCGCCTCGGCGAACGTTCCCAAACAGCTTATCAGGGCTCTGGCGGAAGACGAGATCGTCATCGCCAAGCCGGTAATTCTGACCAGTCCGCTGCTGGATGAAACCGATCTGCTTTCGATCATCGACAGCAAGTCGCGCGAACACAGGCTTCTGGTCGCAGAGCGTCCGCATATCTCCTCGGCGGTAGGCGACGCCCTGATAAAGGCGGGAGAGCCTGAAGTGCTGTTGGCGCTTCTGAATAACCAGACCGCGGCAATTTCACATGCCGCCATGGAATATGCGGTTGAGGAAAGCAGGTCACGGGCCATTCTGCGCGGTCCTCTGGTGACCCGCGCCGATCTGCCGCTCGATCTTGCGAAAAGGATGATATCTTTTGTTTCCATCATCCTGAAACGCGAAATCGCGGCGAAGTTTCCCAACGACGCAGATATCACCAATTGGGCGCTGCTGGAAATTGCTGACGCCCAGGCGGAAAAACAGCGGGAACTTACGCAGAACAGCCAGAACATAAGCGCGAAGGCGGCCGCCCTGATCAACAAACTCCAGATCAATGGCGAACTGAATCTCACCCGGGTCATATCCTTTTTACGGGAAAGGCGTATGCCGTTGTTCTTCGCCGGGCTGGCGGCGCTCACCAAAATGAATGAACGAAACCTGATGGAGCTTGCTTTCGATGGCGCCCAACAGGGGCTAGCCGCGATTTGCCGTGAGGCCAACGCGGATCGCGGTCAGTTCGTGAGCATAGCGCTGTTGCTGGAACAGGCCAGAACCGGGCAGAGCTTTCCCGCGCAGCGCCTGCAGATCATCTGCCGTCAGTTTGATGGGCTCTCGGTGGAAAAGGCCGAGACGATCGTGGCGAATGCGCGGAGCAAATCACCGGGGCTGCAACGCCAGGTTAACGTCGCCTGAGACGTCTCTTCACTGATTTGCAGTCTGTTCGGCCAGCGTCATCCCGGTATGGGGCGCCTTCACGACAGCGACGATCAGATCGATCACGTTGCACACAAAACTTTCCGGCGGCGCTGAGAGTGTGGCGTAATCCTCTTCGGTCAGACGGGCTTCCCCGCGCGTGATCTGATTCCAGTTCGCCAGCCACTGAAATACGCTGGTGGCGACAAGGCTGATGCGCTGTGCTGCAATTTCCCTGGGCATCAGCGGCATCTGCTCCAGCGCCATGCGTGCAAGCCGGCGCGCCGACGATGTATGCTCGCGCCAGATTTCATCACTGACCCGGGCCTTTGGATCGTTATAAAGCAGCGCAAAGAAGCGGATGAAATCCGTGCCGCCGGATTTCTGCTGCATATGTTCAAAAAACGGCAATACGGCTGCGCGCGCCAGCCCCTGAATATCATTTTCTCCAATGTGAACGGGTAAAGCATCCAGCATGGCGTGGCGGCGCTTGTTGATGCCCGAAAAACGGTCAATGAATATCGCTTCGACCAGTCCCTCCTTGGAACCGAAATGGTACAGCAGGGATGAAGTGTTGCGTTGCCCGGCGGTGCGGTTGATCTGGCGCACAGTTACGGCGTCCAGCCCGAAACGGGAGAAAAGCCTCTCGCCTGCATCCATCAATAGAGCTTTGGTGTCGCGGCGATCAGGCTCGGGCTTCGTCGGACGCAGCATTTTCCCGCCTATCATTTGAGTCTGATTGTGATTATCAAGGAACTTGGCGCAAGGCGTTCCCGGCCCGTTGCCTCTACAATAGACAATTTTATGCAGATTTCCAATGCGCCGGTAGTATTAATTTTTTCACGTACTTGGATAAAGCCGCTCTTGGCGGTATTGAATAGAAAAAGTGAACGAGGTAAAGACCGTAATGATCCTAAATCGCCACGCGGATGAGGAAGATCCGCAAATCACCCAGATCCGCCAGTCGGTTATAGCGCTATGCGCCAACTTTCCCGGAGAATATTGGCGCGAACTCGACAGCAAGCGCGAATATCCCACGGCCTTCGTCAAGGCGCTTACCGATGCGGGTTATCTTGCCGTTCTGATCCCCGAGGAATATGGCGGCAGCGGTCTGGGGCTGAACGCCGCCGCAGCGGTGCTGGAGGAGATTCAGCGCTCCGGATGCAATGGCGCGGCCTGTCATGCCCAAATGTACATCATGGGAACGATCCTGCGCCATGGCAATGCCGCGCAGAAGGCGAAATGGCTCCCCAAGATCGCCAGCGGCGAATTGCGGCTGCAGGCGTTCGGCGTCTCGGAGCCTTCGAATGGCACCGACACGTTAAGCCTGAAGACAAGAGCGGTGAAGAAGGGCGATCACTACATTGTCAATGGACAGAAAATCTGGACGTCACGGGCGGAGCATTCAGATCTCATGCTGCTGCTGGCCCGCACCGCGACGCCGGAGGAGGCAGGCTCGCGCAGTGCGGGGCTTTCGGTATTCGTAGTGGATATGCGCGAGGCGCTCGGCAATGGCATGACCATCAAACCTATCCGCACCATGGTCAACCATTCGACCACCCAGGTGTTCTTCGATGACATGAAGGTGCCGGCGGAAAATCTTCTGGGCGAAGAAGGCAGGGGCTTCCGCTACATCCTGACCGGCATGAATGCCGAACGGGTGCTGATCGGCGCAGAAACCATAGGCGATGCGCGGTGGTTCATCCAGAAGGCGGTGGATTACGCCAACAACCGGCAGGTGTTCGGCCGTCCGATCTCGATGAATCAGGGTATTCAGTTCCCGATCGCCAAGGCCTACGCCCAGACCGAGGCCGCCAGTCTGATGGTGCAGAAGGCGGCGCGGCTTTACGAACAGGGCAAGGATATCGGCGCCGAAGCCAATATGGCGAAGATGCTGGCGGCGGAAGCCTCCTGGGCGGCGGCCGATATGTGCCTGCAAACCCATGGCGGCTATGGATTTGCCGAGGAATATGACGTGGAGCGAAAATTCCGGGAGACGCGTCTGTATCAGATCGCGCCAATTTCCACCAATCTCATCCTGTCCTATCTGGCGGAGCATGTGCTGGGCATGCCGCGCTCGTATTGAGCCGGCAGGATGCGCCGTTCGCTGGAAGGGGTGCTGGTGGTCGCCATGGCGCAGGCGGTGGCGGCGCCCTACGCCACCCAGCGCCTTGCCGATGGCGGCGCGAGGGTAATCAAGATCGAACGCCCGGAAGGGGATTTCGCCCGGTATTACGATACGGTTGCAAAGGGTGAATGCAGTTTTTTCGTCTGGCTCAACCGCGGCGCGGAATC
>DMKG01000059.1:2822-3114 GCA_003454415.1 Alphaproteobacteria bacterium | reverse complement strand
GGCCGATATAGACCCAGCCGCGCCCAAAGATGCGCTTCTGTTCTTCGGCGAAAATATCCGGATCGATATAGCAGTCGCCATGCACCGCATCGGGTTTGACGAGGGCGTCATAATCGATCTGTCGTCCATTTGACCTGGTCATCGTTTCTCTCCCTTGGCGCTGTCCGCAGTGTACAGTCAGCTTGCCGCGCCATTATCCACATTTTATTTATGGAATTAAACCGATTTATGAACCAAGAATTCGAAAATCAATTCTCTGGTTACAGGGTTTCCGGCTGGAAAAGAAGCCCGG
>DMKG01000059.1:2289-2605 GCA_003454415.1 Alphaproteobacteria bacterium | reverse complement strand
AGTCCTGTAATCAGGAAGCGGAGGGCGGAATTTTCCGCCCTCCGGATCGTTCCGGACGGAGCCGTTAAGCCGGTACGAACACCGGCAGCTGGAAGGAATCGGTCACCCGCTCGAACTGCACCTTGACGGGCATGTCGAGGACAAGGTCTTCAAGAACCGCGCTGCGCAGCAGGCTGACCAGGCGCACGCCTTCCTCCAGTTCGACCACCGCCGCGACATAAGGCACGTCGGCGACGAAGGCCGGATGCATCGGCATATGGGCGATGGTCCAGGAATAGAGCTTGCCCTTGCCCTTGGAGGGCGCCCATTTCCAGTC
>DMKG01000059.1:1808-2039 GCA_003454415.1 Alphaproteobacteria bacterium | reverse complement strand
GGCGAACCGCAGAAGGCGCACATGTTACGGGGCAGATGCCGGAACTTGTTGCAGCCGTCGCATTTCTGGAAATGCAGCACGCCGCCCTGGCACTGTTCCCAGAACTGCGCGTTGACGGGTTCGATGGGATGCGGCACCGGGCGTGCGGGCTTGTTTTTGGGTTTCGTTTCGCTCATGACTGCATTACCTCCGCAAAATGATCAGACTGCCATCGCCCAGATCGCCCCAGCC
>DMKG01000059.1:0-1627 GCA_003454415.1 Alphaproteobacteria bacterium | reverse complement strand
CCATCGCCCAGATCGCCCCAGCCGGTGACGAGACCGAGCTCGCAATCCTTGACCTGGGCCGCGCCGGCTTCGTGGCGCAACTGCTTGACCGCCTCGACGACATGGTTGAGACCCCAGACATGCGCCTGGCTCAAAAGGCCGCCATGGGTGTTCAACGGATAGCGTCCGCCAAGTTCGATATTGCCGTCCTTGACGAAATCATAGACGGCGCCGCGTTCGCAAAGACCCAGAGCCTCCATCTGCAGCATCACCACATAGGTGAAGCAGTCATAGATCTGCAGGAAATCCACGTCATGCACCTTGATGCCCGCCATTTTCAGCGCGATCGGCGCCGCATAGGAAAGGCCGAACTTGAAGAAGTCGGGACGCGAGGCGATGTCGTCGGCCGGATAAGGATGGCCTTCGGCGGCGCCCATGATGACGATGGGCCGCTTTTTCATGTCCTTCGCTTCTTCGGTTCTGGAGATCACAACGGCGCAGGCGCCGTCGGTTTCCAGGCAGCAGTCATTCAGGCGCATGGGTTCGGAGATCCAGCGCGCCTTCAGATATTGGTCCATGGTCAGCTCCTGCCCCTTCATGAAGGCGCGGTCATTGAGCTGGGCGTGTTTGCGCGCGGCGAGGGCGATATGCCCGGTGGCCTCATCGGGCACGTTGTACAGCTTCTTGTGGCGCATCGCGAACCAGCTATACATCTGCACGGGAGAGGTAATGCCATAGGGGAAATAGAAATCCGACATGGTCGTCGCCAGGGTGTTCATACCCATGGGGCGGCTTGGCGGAATGCCGGGCTTTGGCCGCAGCGCCGAATAACCGTTCCAGCCCAGGGTGATCAGCACATTGTTGCAGACCCCGAGCGAAACCATCGCGGCGGCGTTCTGGACGGCCGTGGTCGGGCTTGCGCCGCCCATATGCACGGTCGAGGCATAGCGGAGATTCTCGATGCCGAGATTCGCCGCCAGTTCCTCCGAGGTGGTGTAGACGGGCGCCGGCACCAGCCCGTCAATGTCATGCGGGCTCAGCCCCGCATCGGCGATGGCCTTGCGGCCCGCCTCCAGCATCATTTCGACGGCGGTTACTTTGGCCCCCTTCACATAGTCGGTTTCGCCAATGCCGACGATGGACGCCTTTTCGCTGAAATTCAGTGTTTGTCCCATATCGCATTTTCTCCCTGCTGTTGCGGGCGCCAGGCTCTGGCTTCCGCCTTGCAAACTATTATAATCAAACGCGCCGCACAGGCAGCAAAAATCGTCATGACACTACAACATAAGCCAGGAGAGACGCCCCATGCCCATCAAAACCCCGGTCTGCGACCAGTTCGGAATCGAGAAACCCATCTTTCTGGCCGGGATGGGCGGCGTGGCCTACGCCAATATCTGCGCCGCCGTGTCCGAGGCGGGGGGCTATGGCACGCTGGGCATGGCCGCCGCCACGCCGGAGGAAATCCGGGCCGAGATGCGCGCGGTGCGGGCAAAGACCCGAAAGCCGTTCGGCGTAGATCTGCTGGCGGCGCAGCCCGAGACCATCGACCGCGCCATCGACATCATCATAGAGGAAGGGGCCTCTTCCTTCATCGCCGGACTGGGCGTGCCCCATTCGGTGATCGAGAAATGTTAAAGCGCATAGAGAA
>DMKG01000054.1 GCA_003454415.1 Alphaproteobacteria bacterium | reverse complement strand
ATTTCAAAATAGACGATACCTGTCCGCAACGGGTTTTCATCCAACCGCCGGCGGTTTTGGGCCACTACCGTCAGGAAGCCGGGATAGATCGGCGTCTGCACCACAACCCCATCGCCGGGTTCGCTGAACATCAGCACCATGGCGTGCATCAACTGCATCATATTGGTGGCGGTGATGATGCGGGCGGGGTCCGGCGTCCAGCCATGCCGCGTGGTCATCCAGTGGGAAAAGGCGCGATGGACCCGCGTATTCAGATTGTGCGGCGGATACCCGTAATCATCGCTGGAAATGATGCTTTCGAGCGCCGAGCGGATTTCCGGCGCGACCGCAAAATCCATATCGGCGATCCAGGCCGGTATGACGTCGGCGCCATAATGCGACCATTTCACCCCGCGCTTTGCCCGCAACTGGGCTTCGGTCAGCAGAAAATCAGGAGAAGGAGGCATGGGATGAAAATTATTCCTCGAACACGCGTTTGAAAATCGCGTCCACATGTCTGGTATGATAAGCGAGATCAAACAGCGCCGCCAGTTGCGGACCGGGAAGCGCTTGCGTCACCTGGCTGTCGGCGGCCAGCGCATCCAGAAAACTGCCCCCTTCACGCCAGACCTTCATTGCATGGCGCTGCACGATTGCATAAGCGTCCTCTCTGCTGACGCCCGCCTGGGTCAGCGCCAGCAGAACCCGTTGCGAATGAATCAACCCGCCCAGACGGTCAAGATTTTTGCGCATGTTCTCCGGATAGACCAGAAGCCTGTCGATCACGCCGGTCAGCCGGACAAGGGCGAAATCGAGCGTGACGGTGGCGTCGGGGGCGATCATCCGCTCGACGCTCGAATGGGAAATATCGCGTTCATGCCACAGCGCCACATTCTCCATGGCCGGCAGCGCATAGGCGCGCACCATGCGCGCGAGCCCTGTCAGGTTTTCCGTCAGCACGGGATTGCGTTTATGCGGCATGGCCGAGGAGCCTTTCTGCCCCTCCGAGAAATACTCTTCTGCCTCAAGAACTTCCGTCCGCTGAAGATGGCGGATCTCGGTGGCGATCCGCTCCACCGAGCTTGCAATCACCCCCAGGGTCGCGAAGAACTGGGCATGCCGGTCGCGCGGGATCACCTGAGTGGAAATGGGCTCGATCTTCAAACCCATCGCGGCGGCCACATGCGCCTCCACCCAGGGATCGATATTTGCGAAAGTGCCGACCGCGCCCGAAATGGCGCAGGTGGCGATCTCGGCCCGCGCGGATTCCAGCCGCTTCAGTCCGCGCGCCATTTCGGCATAGGCCTGAGCCATTTTCAGGCCGAATGTGGTGGGTTCGGCATGAATGCCATGGCTGCGGCCAATGCAAAGCGTTTCCCTGTGCTCGTAAGCGCGGCGTTTCAGCGCCGCCAGCAGCTGCGTGATATCCTGGGCCAGCAGATCGCTCGCGCGCATCAGTTGCACGGCAAGACAGGTGTCGAGCACATCGGAGGACGTCATCCCCTGATGCACGAAACGCGCCTCCGGGCCGACATGTTCGGCCAGATTGGTCAAAAAGGCGATCACATCATGTTTGGTCTCCCGCTCGATCTCGTCGATACGGGCGATCTCGTAGGCGCCGCGTTCCCACACCGCCTTCGCCGCCTCCCTCGGGATCACCCCAAGCTCCGCCATGGCGTCGCAGGCATGCGCCTCGATCTCGAACCAGATGCGGAATTTGGACTCGGGCGACCAGATGGCGGTCATTTCTGGGCGGGAATAACGGGGTATCATTTATATCAATCCTAATTGACGAAAGCTGGCGGTCTTGCCGCGTCCGATCACCACATGATCATGCACCGCGACTTTCAGCGGCCGCCCGGCTTCGATGATCTGCCGGGTCATTTCTATATCCGCACGGGAAGGCGCAGGATCGCCGCTGGGATGATTATGCACCAGAATGAGGGAGGAGGCTGAAAGGTTCATGGCGCGTTTCATCACCTCGCGCGGATAAACGGGGGTATGGTCCACGGTGCCCGCCTGCTGCGCTTCATCGGCGATCAGCACGTTTTTATGATCGAGGAACAGGATGCGGAACTGCTCGGTCTTCGCATGGGCCATCGCGGCCTGCAAATAGTCGAGCAGGGCGGCCCAGCCAGAAAGGACCGGCCGGTTCAGAACCACGCTCTGGCTCAGGCGCAGCGCAGCCGCCTGGACGATCTTCATTTCCTGCACCACGTTATCGCTACAGCCTTCCTCGCGCAAAAGCACGGGATCGGCATTGATGACATCGGCGAAGGAGCCGAAGCGCGCGATGAGCTGCTTGGCCAGCGGTTTGACGTCGCGTCGCGGGATGGGCCGGAATAAAATCAGTTCCAGCAATTCGTAATCGGCTAACGCCGCCGTTCCCCCCTCCATGAAGCGCTTACGCAGCCGCTCGCGATGGCCCGCATAATGCGGCTTTTCGCGATTCCTGGACAAATCAGCCGCCAAAATCGGGTAAGTGCAACCCGCGCGGGGAGACCGTGAAGATTTCGCATCCAGAATCGGTTATGCCCACGGTGTGCTCGAACTGCGCGGACAGGGACTTGTCGCGGGTGACGGCGGTCCATCCATCGGAAAGAATTTTGACCTCCCACCTGCCCGCATTGATCATGGGCTCGATAGTGAAAATCATGCCGGGCTTCAGTTCTACGCCGGCGCCGGGCTCGCCGTAGTGCATGATGTTGGGCGCGTCGTGAAACACCTTGCCAGTGCCGTGACCGCAAAAATCGCGGACGACTGAAAAACGATTGGCTTCCACATAGGACTGGATCGCATGGCCGATATCGCCGGTAGTGGCGCCAGGTCTGGCGGCGGCGCAGCCGCGCATCAGCGCCTCATAGGTCACCTCGATCAGGCGGCGGGCTTTCACGCTGGGGGCGCCCGCAATATACATGCGGCTGCTATCCCCGTGCCAGCCATCCAGCAGCGGCGTCACATCGATATTCAGAATGTCGCCTTCCCGCAACTTGCGATCGCCCGGAATGCCGTGGCAGACCACGTGATTGACGGATATGCAGGTGGTCCTGGGGTAGCCACGGTAATTCAGCGGCGCGGAAACACCGCCATGGGATACGATAAACTCATGGCAGATTTCATCCAGTTCGCCGGTGCTGACCCCGGACCGCACATGTTCGCCGATCATGTCCAGAGTTTCAGCCGCAAGCCTGCCTGCGCGCCGCATGGCGGCAAAGGCCTCCGGCCCATGGATCTTGATCAGCCCGTTATTGCGCAGCGGGGCTTCGGTGGCGGGAATGTAATTCATCTCTTATAGTTAGCTGGCGGCCCCGGTTTCGTCCAGAGTGCGGGCTGAGATTTTGTTGCATTTTCCGTGTCTGGCCCCCGTTATTTCGGGTCTATGAGACCAGCAGGGGTCAATCCTTCACCGGCAAGGCCCGCCGCAGGCGGATTTCCTGCGTACTGATCTGACAATCATAACATATCAGTTCAACCCCCGCCGCCCGGGCGCTGGCCTGCGCCTGCGCATAAACCGGGTCGATATCCCGAGCGATGGCGAAACGGTCACAGTCTTCCCGCTGCACCACATAAAGCAGCACGGCCCGGTGTCCCTGTTTCACCATCCCGGCGAGTTCCGAGAGATGTCTCGCGCCCCGCGCAGTGCGGCTGTCGGGAAATTCCGCCAGCCCCTCCTGGCGCATCAGATGCACATTCTTGATTTCCACATAGCATTTTCCCCGTTCGGGGTCCTTCAGCAGCAGATCGATGCGGCTGCCGGCGCCGTAACTTACCTCGCGCGTCAGCTGGCCATAACCCGAAAGTTCCGGAATCCTGCCGGCCAGAATCGCTTCTTCCGCAATACGGTTGGGCAGGGCGGTGTTGATGCCCACAAGTCCCGCCCCGATTTGCGCCAGCTCCCACGAATGGCGCAGTTTACGCTTGGGATTGCCGCTATCTGAGACCCAGATTTTCAGACCCGGCGCATTCAGGCCCAGCATGGT
>DMKG01000095.1:2470-11461 GCA_003454415.1 Alphaproteobacteria bacterium | reverse complement strand
GCCGCCTTCTACATGGTCGGCACCATCGAGGAAGCCATCAAAAAGGCGGAACGCCTGGCTGCGGAAGCAGCGTAGTCTCCGCCCGGGGTATAGAACATGGCAGGCAAATTGCACTTTGATCTGGTTTCGCCGGAACGCCTCCTTCTGTCCGAGGATGTGGACATGGTAGTGGCGCCCGGCGTGGAAGGAGAGTTTGGCGTGCTGCTGGGGCATGCGCCGCTTGTCACGGTCCTGCGCCCCGGCGTTGTCAGCGTGCATGACGAAAAAGCCGTCCGCCGAATTTTCGTACGGGGCGGTTTTGCCGAAGTGAACGCTGCCGGCCTGACCGTGCTTGCGGAGGAAGCTTTTGATCTTGCGGAAGTGAATGTGGAGGTGCTGAACCAGCGCATCAAGAATGCCGAAGAAGATCTTGCGGACGCTCAAACCGACGCCGCGCGGACAGCCGCCCAGGCGAATCTGGAGGGACTGCGCGTGATCCGCGACAGCCTGTAAGGGGCTATCGGCAGATCGCGCGATAGGTATTGTCTTTAGCGCCAATCCCTGCATTCCATCCAGGTCTGCTTCATGTTATGACTTTCACATGGATGACAACGAAGCTCTGCGCGGGCGGTTGCTGGTGTTACGCCAGGAGCATCGCGATCTTGACGCCGCCATCGCCGCCCTGCAGGACGCAGCCCATTGCGACCAGTTACAGATACAGAGGCTGAAAAAGAAGAAGCTGCTTCTGCGTGACGAAATCACACGCATCCAAGATCAGTTGTATCCTGACATCATCGCCTGAACTGAAGCCCTGACATGTCAAAATCTTTAGAAACCGATCTGAAAACCGGCAAGCCGGGACTTCTGTCCCTGACCGGGGCCCGGGTTGCCCGCGCGCTGCGCGGATTTACCGGCGCCGCCCGTATCGCCATTACGGGGAATGTCCGGCCGGGCCTGCCAAATGACGATCTGCAATGGCTGCGCACACGGATTGACGCCTGTCTCGCGGCGCGTGGCGGTGAGGTTGCAGCGCGGGTAGAAGCGGCTGAAATCGGCCGTTATTATCTGATGCTGAACGATACCGGCCGGCAGCGTTTCCTCAATCTTCTGGCGCTGCAATATGGAATTGACCATGAAGTTGCGCGCGCCGCGGCCCTGGAGCTGGCGAATGCGGAAGGCGAAGCGCTCCTCTCGGCCGCGGAGAAGCTGCGCGACCTGCTGGAATCGCCCCGATTGCGTCTTATGAAGCGTTTCAACGGCATTGCGGGCGGGGTGAAATTTCTGGTCGATCTGCGGGCGGATCTGCTGCGCCTTGCGCGCAAGGACGCGAGCCTTGCGCCCGTGGCGCGGGAAATGCGCAGTCTGCTGGCGTCCTGGTTCGATGTGGGCTTTCTGGAACTGCACGCCATTAGCTGGGATTCACCCGCCGCACTGCTGGAAAAACTGATCGCCTATGAAGCCGTGCACGAAATCCGTTCCTGGAATGACATGAAAAAACGCCTGGCTTCCGACCGGCGCTGTTTCGGCTTCTTCCATCCCGCCATGCCAGATGAGCCGCTGATCTTTGTCGAGGTCGCCCTTGTCAATGGCGTCGCGGACAATGTGCAGAAACTGCTTGATGAAAGCAAGCCAGCGGCTGAAGCGGAGGAAGCGGATACAGCGATTTTCTATTCCATCTCCAACGCCCAGACCGGGCTTGCCGGAGTGAGCTTCGGGGAGTTTCTCATCAAGCGCGTGGTCAGTGAATTACAGGTGCAGCTTCCAAAACTGCAAACCTTCGCAACCCTTTCCCCCATTCCGGGATTTGCGGCCTGGCTGACTTCCGCCTGTCAGGAGGGCCGCGCGGCTGAACTGCTGAAGGCGTCGGAAAACATGCAGATTACCGCCATGGCAGGAATGGACAAGGTGGATGACGCGTTGCAGGCGCTGCTCGCCAGGCCGAAATGGATGGAGGACCGGCGCACGGAAATGGTGCTGCAGGTTCCGATGACGCGGCTTTGCGCCCATTATCTGCTCCATGCGCGGGCCGGAAAACGCGCCGCCGATCCTGTTGCGCATTTCCATCTCAGCAATGGCGCGCGCATCGGAAGAATCAACTGGCTGGGGGATATTTCCGCCAAGGGCCTCTCTCAGTCTCATGGACTGATGGTCAACTATCTTTATAAGCCGAACGAGGTCGAAAAGAATTTCGCGGGCTATATGGAAGGGCGGATCGCCGCCGCGCCCCTTATTCGCGATCTGCAGTAGCGTCCTGGAGCCTTTGCGTCAGCGGGCCGGTGTCCCCTATGCGATGGGGCTTTCCATCGATTTCAATCAGCGGGCAAAGCCCGAGCAGGGCGTTGCTCAGGAACGCTTCCGCGGCGTGCGGCAAACTGTCCGGCATGATGCGCGTTTCGCGAGCCGGAATGCCGAGGGCGGCCGCAGTCTCCAGCACCAGGGCGCGCATGACGCCAGGCAGGGCGCCTTCGTCAAGGGTAGGGGTCATCAGAACGCCGTCCTGTACAACGAACAGATTGGCGGCGCTGGCGCAGGCGAGGGCGCCTCTGCTATTCGGCATCAGGGCTTCATCGGCGCCTCGCAGGGCGGCTTCGCGCCGGGCCATGATATTGTCCAGATAGTTCAGGCTTTTGATTCGTGAACCGATGGATTTTTCATTGCGCAGATAGGATGCGGTGACGGCGCGCATGGAGGCCGGGGGCGGGGGGGTCTCCGCCACGCTGATCAGCAAAGTCGGGGTTGCCGTTGACGGGGGCAGGAGGCCGCGCCCGGCGACGCCGCGGCTAAGGGTGATGCGCGCCGCCGCGCGCCCTTGTAAGAGCTGATTCTCCCGCAGCAGACGCTCCATCCCTTCCAGCAGATCCGGATCTGAAATCGTCAGCGGTATCCCCAGAATGCCAGCGGAAGCCCGCAGCCGCGCGAAATGCCGCCCAGGCCGGCGCACCCTTCCCGTCTCGGCGAGCAGAGTCTCGAAAACGCCATCACCCAGCAGAAAACCCCGGTCACGCGGATCGATGCGGGCCTTCTCAAGGCTGATCAACTTGCCATCAAGGTAGCAATACATTCCTGTCACGTCGCATATTCCACTCATCGGCGAGCCGCAGAAAATTCGCCAGAAGATCATGCCCCTTTTCGGTCAGAATCGATTCCGGATGAAACTGTACGCCATAGATTGGCCATGTGCGGTGCGCCAGCCCCATGATTTCGTTGTCTTCCGCGCGCCCGGTGATCTCCAGCGGGCTGGATGGGGGAATTTCCACCGCCAGGGAATGATAGCGCCCGGCCCGAAGCGGGTTGGGAAGACCCGTAAATATGCCTTTTGCATCATGGCGGATCAGCGAGGTTTTACCATGGCGCGGCTGCAGGGCGCGGCGCAGGCGTCCGCCGAAACTTTCGGCAATCGCCTGATGCCCCAAGCATACGCCAAGCATCGGGATTTTTCCCGCAAGATTGCGCACAAGCTCAAGTGAAATTCCGGCCTGCGCGGGCGTGCAGGGGCCGGGTGAAAGCAGGATCGCCTGTGGGTTCAGGGCGCGGACCTCCTTGACGCTGATGGCGTCGTTGCGGATCACCCTGCGCTCGCGTCCCAGCTCTCCAAAATACCGCGCCAGGTTGTGGACAAAGCTGTCGTAATTGTCGATCAGCAGGATCATGACGGCCGGACGTCGGGCGGGCGCAGACCGAAAGCGGCGAACAACGCGCGCGCCTTGTCCAGACTTTCGAAATATTCCGCAGACGGAACAGAATCCGCCACAATGCCGCCGCCTGCGTGAAAGACCGCCTGTCTGGCGTTCATGGCGACGGTGCGAATGGCGATATTCATATCCATGCCGCCGTCAAAGCCTAGATAACCGATGGCGCCGCAATAGGGGCCGCGGCGGTGCGGCTCCAGTTCCGCGATGATCTGCATGGCGCGGATTTTGGGCGCGCCGGTGATGGAGCCGCCGGGAAACGCCGCCCGTAGGGCGTCCATGGCGTTACATTCCGGCCGAAGTCTGCCCGTAACGGCCGAGACCAGATGATGCACGCTGGCGTAGCTTTCCAGCGCGCAGAGGGCGGGAACCTCAACTTCATGGTCCATGCAGACGCGGCTCAGATCATTGCGCAGCAGGTCGACGATCATGACGTTTTCCGCGCGATCCTTTTCACTTGCGCCTAATTCCGCCGCCAGGGCCGCGTCCTCTTCCGGGGTTTGGCCGCGTGGCCGCGTGCCCTTGATGGGCCGGGCCTCCACCCTTCCCCTGCTGAGGTGTAAAAAGCGCTCCGGCGAAGAGGAGGCGAGGGCATAGTCCCCCATTTCCAGAAAAGCGGAAAAAGGCGCGGGGTTCACCTCGCGCAACCGGCGGTAAAATCCAAAGCGGTCAAAGCCCGGTCCCAGGGAAACCGCAAAACGCTGGGCGATATTGGCCTGGAAAATATCCCCCTCCAGAATATAGCGTACTACCCGGCTGACCGCCTGTTCATAGACGTCACGCGGAAAATTTCCGCGCCACCTTTTCGCATCGAAGGTTTGCGGCGCGGGCGGCAGGGGAGTGGCGCGGGCTAAAGCGAGATTCTGGCGCAGACGCGCGCGCCGTTTCTCCGCATCCTTCGCGCCGAGATCGCGGGTGAGAATCCAGGCCCGGCGCGCGTGCAGATCAAAGGCGATAATCTGGTCATAAACACCCATCGCCATATCCGGCAACCCCAGGTCATCCGCGCCGGGCGCGTCGACCTTTTCCAGATACCGGCCCATTTCATAGCCGATAAACCCCGCGGCCCCGCCCTGAAACGGCGGCAGGCCCGCCAGGGCTGGCGCGGCGTGGGCGCCCAACAGACTCTCAAGACAGGTGAAGGGATCGCTTTCCACAGGCTGGTTATCGAGCAAAAACTGGCCGCCGGCGACGGTCATGCGCCGGCAAGGCTGCACACAGATGAAGCTGTGCTTTCCCAGCGCGCCATCCTCGCGCGCGGAATCCAGAAATATCGACCACGGCTGGGCGGCCCAGGGGGCGAAAGCCTGGACAGGGTCGAGATAGCTTATCTCCTCTGCCTGCATGTCCTTTTCGCCGTCAGGCGTTAACGCGATAGCGTCCCGGATACGATTCCCGCGATCCGTCCCAGCACGGTGGCCGGTTGCGGCAGGCCCTGCAGGAATCTGCCGGCGCCCGCCTTGAACTTTTCAAACCGCAAAATATCATTGATCCGCCGGTCGATGAAGCTGTCAAGCGCGCCGGCGTCATCCCCCCCTTCGCCAAGCCAATGGGTGACAACCGATGCGGTGACCGCGGCAAGCGTGGCGCGCTTGGTGTAGAAATTGAAATCATTGGAGGCGTCACCCGCGGCCCGCCACATGGCGTCTACGGTCCGGTAGAGGCAGGCAAGCCCGTGTGGCGCATTTAACGGCATGGCCTGCAGGGCGAGGGCGCGCCGTACGGCTTCGCGGTGGGGACGCAGCAGCGCGATATAAGTCTTAAGGATAATGGCGATGCGTTGCGATAAAGGGGTGTTGGCCAGCGCGCGGGCGGCAATTTCATGCGTCAGCGCCGCATCCAGAGTGGACCAGAACGCTTCCAGCAGGCTCATTTCCCCATCAGGGAACGCCAGCAGCGCAAGACCGGGATCGACCCCGGCCTCCTGGATGGCGATCTGCAAGGTATTCGCCGACCAACCGGTGAAGGGCGCGTGGGGAAGGGCCGCCGCCAGCACTGCGGCCCGTGCGTCCGCCAGATGGTCTTCCGGGGTGGCGGGAGGCGCGCTCATGCCTCTTCACTCCCTTTCTGGGCTTCAAGGAAATGGCGGATTTCCGTTTCGAACAGCAGGAGGCTGAGATCCTGCATGCGTTGCGGGTACAGGATCCCGTCCAGATGGTCGCACTCATGCTGCACCACCCGCGCATGAAACCCCCGCGCAATCCGGGAAATGGGTTTGCCCGCCTGATCCAGGCCGGAATAGCGGATATAGTTGTGACGGGAGACGAGGCCGCGCAAGCCTGGAACGGAAAGGCAGCCCTCCCATCCCGCCTGCGTTTCCGGTCCCAACACCTCGATCACCGGATTGAACAATATGGTCAGCGGGGCGCTGTGAGTATAGGCCTCCGCCTCGTCCATTTCGCTCCCGGGCTCCACACGCTCGGGCGGAGCCTGGAAAATCACCAGGCGCAGGGATTCGTAAACCTGGGGCGCGGCCAGCCCGGCGCCATTGGCGTCAATCATGGTTTCGATCATGTCGCGAACCAGGCGCTGGATCTCGGGGTCAAGGGGATCGTCAACCGGTTTCGCCTGCTGGCGTAAAACCGGATGCCCCATACGCGCGATTTTTCTGATCGTCATCTGATCAACATGGTGAAAAATGCGCGGTAAAGCGCGCCCGTTTCATGATGAGGGCGATCTCGCCAGCCTGAGCAGGAAAAAGGATGATCAGAGGAGAAATATGGCCATAAGCACCAGAATCGCGATCACGATTCCCGTACTCCACTTGGTCATGCTGATAAATAAGCCCCACATCTCGCGATGCTGCGAAATGTCCATCTTGCCATGCTCATGCTGCGTTGCCGCCATACTGTTCACTCCACAAAAACGATAGAAAACCGATGTGAATATAGGCATTGGCAAGGCGCGCGTAAACCGGAATGCGCGTTATGTCGCTGCCCCCGCTGACACGGGAAAATCATGAATAAGTTATTATGAATATTCGCATTTTTCAAATCGCGCCGGTTTCGAGCGCGTCGATCATGCCGCTGATCATGGAAAGTCCGCCTTTCCAGAACGCGGGATCGGCGGCGTCGAGCCCGAAGGGGCGGAGCAGTTCGCCATGGCGTTTGGAGCCGCCCGCCCGCAGCAGGTCGAAATATTTTTCCTGAAACCCTGTTTCCGCCTTCTGGAAACAGGCGAACAGCGAATTCACCAGACAGTCCCCAAACGCATAGGCATAGACATAAAACGGGGAATGGATGAAATGCGGGATATAGCACCAGAAATTTTCATAGCCCGCGGACAGATCGATTGCGGGCCCCAGACTTTCGCCCTGCACCTGCATCCAGATGGCGCCGAGCTGATCCGGGGTCAGTTCGCCCTGTTTGCGGGCGTCATGCACCTGGCGCTCGAACTCGTAAAAGGCGATTTGCCGCACCACGGTGTTCAGCATGTCCTCCACCTTGGACGCGAGCATGGCGCGGCGTTCGGTCTCCGTCTTCACGGCCTTCAACAGGGCCTGGAAGGTCAGCATTTCGCCGAAGACGCTTGCGGTTTCCGCAAGGGTCAGGGGCGTGTCCGCCAGCAGCAATCCCTGTTCCGAGGCCAGCACCTGATGCACCCCATGGCCCAGTTCATGGGCGAGGGTCATCACATCCCGCATTTTTCCCTGATAATTCATCAGCACATAAGGGTGCGCTTTTGGGGTGACGGGATGCGCGAAGGCGCCGCTGATCTTTCCGGCTGCGATGGGCGCGTGGATCCAGCGCCGCTCGAAGAATCTTCCGCCAATCTCCGCCATTTCCGGTGCGAAATCCTTATAGGCGGACAAGACAGTCTGGCGCGCCTCTTCCCAGGGAATGCGGCGTTCGATCTGGTCGGGCAGGGGCGCGTTGCGATCCCAGAAGGCCAGCTTTTCCTTGCCCATCCAGCGCGCCTTGAGGGCGTAATACCGGTGTGACAGACGGGGATAGGATTCGCGGACGGCGCTGACCAGCGCCGCAACCACTTCCGGCTCCACCCGGTTCGACAGATGCCGCGCAGTGGCCGGGCCGGGATATTTGCGCCAGCGGTCCTCGATTTCCTTGTCCTTGGCCAGAGTATTGGTGATGAGGGCGAACAGCTTAATGTTTCGCGCAAAGACCTCCGATAGCGCCTGCGCGGCCTCTGCGCGCAGGTCCGCATCAGGATCGCTCAGCAGATGCAGGGTTTCTTCCTCGCCCAGTTCCTTGCCGCGCACGCAAAAACGCAACCCGGCAAGGGTTTCGTCGAACAGACGGCCCCAGGCGGCGGCCCCAGCGACCGATTTTTCCAGAAGCAGTTTCTCCAGATCATCGGCCAGCTGATAGGGGCGATAGACCCGCAATTCCTCCAGCCAGGGGCGGTAACGCGCAACCCCGGAATCCTGTAACAGGATCTCCAGCCGCGCCTCGTCCAGGCGGTTGATCTCCAGGGTGAAGAACAGCAGGGTTGAACCGATCATGCTGGCGCGGGCCTGGGAATCCGAATGGAAACGGGCGAATTCCGGATCGTCGAGATGGGTGACATGGGCAAGTGACGCAAAGGACATGAGCCGCCCAAGGCTCTCTTCTATGGCCTCGTAGGTCCGGATGGCGGCGGCGAACCGCTCCCCTTCGAGCTGGGCCAGCCTGCCCTGAAAGGAGTCCGCGAATTGCGTCGCCGCCTGTTCGGCCGCATCGAAATCGGCGGCGAATTGCGGATCGTCAGGCCCCTTGTAAAGATCGCTCAGATCCCATTCGGGCAGATCTCCCAGTTCCGTGTTGTGCAGGGCTGTCATGTTTCGTCACACATCCGGCAAGCCGACGGCTTCCGCATAAAGTTCGATCAAAGCCTGCTGTTCCGCGTAATCGTCCCGGTCCATTTTGCGCAGGCGCACGATATGCCGCATGATTTTTGCATCAAAACCCGCGCCTTTGGCCTCGGCGTAAACCTGCTTGATATCGGCTGCGAGAGAAGCCTTTTCCGCCTCCAGCCGTTCGATACGCTCGATAAAGGCCCTCAGATGACCGGCCGCGATCACTCCACCGTCAGACATGGAAATCCCCTAAATGCAATCAGTCGTGTTTCTTTGCGGCCGCAAAGGCCGCAAGCTGTTCCGGCGTCGCCTCTTTCTGATGCTTCGCCTTCCATTCGGCGAACGGCATGCCATAGACGATTTCGCGCGCGTCATCGCGGCTCAGATTCATGCCCTTTTCATCCGCCGCTTCCTTGTACCAGTCCGCAAGGCAGTTGCGGCAGAATCCGGCAAGAATCATCATGTCGATATTCTGCACATCGCTGCGCGTAGCAAGATGCTTCGTCAGGCGGCGGAAGGCGGCGGCTT
>DMKG01000095.1:1973-2282 GCA_003454415.1 Alphaproteobacteria bacterium | reverse complement strand
AAGGCGGCGGCTTCGAGTTCCGTTTGGGTCTGCTTGTCCATGATGGCCTCTATCTTATCGCTTTTAATATGGGCTGCAAATGGCGCACAAGCAATGCCGCCCAGTGTTCCGCGCCTGCGCGGTCCGAAATCAAATCCTGACGCAATTCGATTAGCACATGCGGCAGGCCGTTACTTGTGCCATGCCGGTTCATGCAGTCGCCAGTCAGTTCACCGGAATAGGGCTGATTATCGCCTATGCAAAGGCTCCTGTCCCCTGTGAGGGAGGTGAGCAGGGGGCGCGCGATGCGGTCATCCCTGTCCCACAGCA
>DMKG01000095.1:1308-1722 GCA_003454415.1 Alphaproteobacteria bacterium | reverse complement strand
GCGGTCATCCCTGTCCCACAGCACGCCAATATGCCAGGGCCGGGCGCGGCCCTGAAAAACCGGCGTAAAACTGTGGATCGAAAGCAGCGCGGGCGTCAGCCCCCGGGCGCGCGCGGCGTTGATGCGCCCGGCGATCGCCTGATGATACGGCGCATAATAACGCGCCTTGCGCCGGGAAACGCCCTGCGCGTCCAGATGGCGGTTGCCGGGAATGATGGCGCCGTCCGACAGTTTCATCACCAGGGTTGGATCGTCCTCGCCGCGATTGGGATCGATCAGCAGCCGTGAAAATCCCGCCAGAACCGCCGGGCAATTCAGCAGGCGCGACAGGATTTCCGTCACTTCCGCCGCGCCGATGTCATAGGCGATGTGGCGGGAAAACGCGGCCTCCGGCAATCCCAGACAAGAATCTTC
>DMKG01000095.1:432-1079 GCA_003454415.1 Alphaproteobacteria bacterium | reverse complement strand
CTTCGGGCGGGATGTAATTGCTGGCGTGGTCGCACACCAGCAGCACTGACGGCGCGCCATCGGGATTCAACAGCCGGAATACTGGATGTCCGGGAGGATTTTGCGGCATGGGAATGACTTCTTCAGGATGCGCCGGTACGTGAATATTCCGTATGACTCCGGCGTTACGCCTCACAAGTTATATAAGATTTTTTTCTGTAACCAAAGGGAACGGCGTAGAATATTCTGTGTGATGTCATATCCGGGATTGGAGAATCAACCGCCATGCGCCGCGAGCGAAAAGTAAAGATTCTTGCCACCCTTGGTCCCGCCAGCGCATCGCCGGAAATGATCCGGAATCTTTTCCTGGCCGGGGCTGATCTGTTCCGTATCAATATGAGCCATACCAGCCATGCAATGGCGACGGATCTTTACGCCATGCTGCGGCAGGCCGAACAGGAGTTGGAGCGGCCCATTGGCGTCGTCGCCGATCTGCAGGGACCGAAACTCCGCATCGGGGAAATTACGGGAAATGAGGCGCATCTTGCGCCAGGCCAGGACTTTGTCCTGGATCTGGAGCCGGTCGCCGGAAATGCAAGCCGGGCGCCGCTGCCGCATCCGGAAATCTTTCAGGCGTTGAAACCGGGGGCAAAGCTTCTGATCGATGG
>DMKG01000095.1:0-269 GCA_003454415.1 Alphaproteobacteria bacterium | reverse complement strand
GACCGGATCGCCCTCAGCATCAACAAGGTGGAAAGCGACCGGGCGGAAGCCAGTGTTCTGACTGGCGGAGTTCTGCATTCCCGCAAGGGGGTGAATATTCCCGATGCGGTGCTGCCGCTCAGCGCCATATCCGCGAAGGACCGCGCGGATCTGGAACATGTGGCGACTCTGGGGGTGGACTGGATCGCCCTGTCTTTCGTGCAGCGTCCGGAAGACGTGCAGGAAGCGCGGCGCCTGATTGCGGGGCGCGCCGGAATTCTGGCGAAGAT
>DMKG01000145.1:6208-6704 GCA_003454415.1 Alphaproteobacteria bacterium | reverse complement strand
TCCGATCTCTGCGGGAATTCAATCTGCGCTGGTCGCGCCGGGTGCTGGCGCAGGGACCGGTGGTGATCCTGATTTCCGACGGGCTGGACCGGGACGCGGGCCAGGGCATCGGCCCGGAAATCGAGCGGCTGCACAAAAGCTGCCGCCGTCTGATCTGGCTCAACCCGCTCTTGCGGTATGAGGGGTTCGCCCCCAAATCCACTGGCATACGCGCCATCCTGCCCCATGTTGACGAGTTCCGTCCGGCGCATAATCTTGCTAGTCTGATGGGGCTGGCGGAAGCGCTGAGCCGCCCGCAACCCGGGTTCGGAACCGGTAAATTCCGGGATGAATTGAGGACAGGCTGAATGCAGGAACATGACAGGGTATTGGAGCAGGCCGCCCACTGGCGCGGCGATGGCGCGGGCGTCGCGCTGGCGACCGTGGTGGAGACCTGGGGCTCCGCGCCCCGCCCCGTGGGCAGCCAGCTGGCGGTGCATGAAGATGGCCGTTTCAG
>DMKG01000145.1:0-5941 GCA_003454415.1 Alphaproteobacteria bacterium | reverse complement strand
ATGAAGATGGCCGTTTCACCGGATCGGTGTCGGGGGGATGCATCGAAGGCGCGGTGGTGACGGAGGCGCAGGAGATCATCCAGTCCGGCGCCCCCAGAATGATGGAGTTTGGCGTCAGCAACAGCCAGGCCTGGGAAGTGGGCCTTGCCTGCGGCGGCAGGATCAGGGTTTTCATCGAGCGGCTGGACTGATGCGGAAATCTGTCCTCGATCAATTGTTGCGGGACCGCGACGCCAAGCGGCCGGTGGCGCTGGTGACGAATCTGCAAAGCGGCGAGGGGCGTCTGGTCTACCCTGACGCCCCGGCGGAGGATGACCTCGCGCGGCAGTCCTTTTCAGCCCTGCGGGAGGACAAGGCGCGCCTGATCGAGACCCCGGAAGGGGCTTTCTTCATCAATGTCTACAATCCTCCTCTGCGCATGCTCATTACCGGGGCCGTGCATATCGCCCAGCCCCTTGCGGCTATGGCGGCGCTGGCCGGTTTCGACATCACCATCATCGATCCGCGCCGGGCGTTCGCCACATCCGAGCGTTTTCCCGGCGTCGCGCTTCTCAGCGAATGGCCCGATGCGGGCATTGCCGGTCTTGCCCCCGATTCCCGCACGGCGATCATCACCCTGACCCATGATCCGAAACTGGATGACGCGGCGCTGGAATCGGCGCTTCAGAGCGACTGTTTCTATATCGGCTGTCTCGGCAGCCGAAAAACCCATGCGGCAAGGCTGCAACGCCTGAAAATGGCAGGATTTGACGAGGCCGCGCTGGCGCGCCTGCATGGCCCGGCGGGCCTTGCCATTGGCGCCAAAAGCCCGGCGGAAATCGCCATTTCCATCCTGGCGCAGGTGATCGGCAAATTACGCGGCGGCGAAGTGCGATGATTTTTGGCGAATTAACGCTGAAAGAGGCGGAAGGGGCCATTCTTGCGCATTCCGTGCGTGCGCCGGGATTACTGTACAAAAAGGGGCGCGTTCTCTCTGCAAGGGACATCGCCGCTTTGCAGAAAGCAGGCGTGGAAAAAATCTTTGCGGCAAAGCTCGAACCGGAAGATGTCGCGGAAGATCTGGCGGCCGGAATGCTGGCGAATGCCTGCGCGGGAAATCATATCGAACGGGGGGCGGCTTTTACCGGGCGCGCCAATCTGTTTGCCGGCGCGGACGGAATCGCCATGATCGACCGCGCCCGCGTGGACCGGATCAATCTGATTGACGAAAGCCTGACCATCGCCACCGTCGCCCCCTATGAACCGCTTGAGAAAGGACAGATGGCGGCGACCATCAAGATCATTCCCTTTTCCGCGCCGCGCGCAAAAGTAGAAGAGGCGCTGGCGGTTCTGCACACGCCGCTGGTTCAGATCGCTCCCTGGCGCCCCCGCCGAGTGGGTCTGGTTTCGACGCTTCTTGCGGGCAGCGGGAAGAACCTTGCGGACAAGAACATTCAGGCTCTTACGGGACGACTTGCCCCCATGGGCGATTGCCCCGTGACGGCGCTGACCTGCGCACATGACGCCGGCGAAATCGCCCGAATGATCCGTCAACTGATGGCGGCGCACTGCGCGCCCATATTCATCTTCGGCGCATCCGCCATCGTGGACCGGCGGGACGTGATTCCCCAGGGCATCCGTGGCGCCGGCGGCGAAGTGCTGCATCTGGGCATGCCGGTCGATCCGGGCAATCTGCTGCTGCTGGGCCGTGTGGGCGAAACGCCGGTGATCGGCGTTCCCAGTTGCGCCCGCTCTCCCAAACTCAACGGATTTGACTGGGTGCTGCAAAGGCTGATGGCTGATGTGCCGGTAGTGGCGGAAGATCTCATGCGCATGGGTGCGGGTGGCTTGCTGAAGGAAATTCCCAGCCGCCCGCAACCGCGCGCCGCCCGCGCGCCCGCAACCCGAAAAGCCCCGCGCATTGCCGCCGTGGTTCTTGCGGCGGGACGTTCGGAACGCATGGGGGCGCGCAATAAACTGCTCGAAAAAATAGGGGGGGAAAGCCTCATCACCCATGTGGTGGCGCACATCACCGGGGCGCGCGTTGCGCCCTGTATCGTCGTGACCGGCCATGAAGAAGAGGCGGTGCGGGAGGCGCTGGAGGGCGCAGGGGTGATCTTCGCCCATAATCCCGATTATGCATCCGGTCTGAGCGCTTCCCTGCGCACGGGTCTGAAGGCGCTGCCGCCGGATGTGGACGGCGCGCTGATCTGTCTGGGCGACATGCCGGATGTGCGGGCGGACCATCTGAAGAAGCTCACGGCCGCCTTTGACCCCACTGAAGGCCGCGCCATCTGCGTGCCAACCCATAAGGGAAAGCGCGGCAACCCTGTGCTGTTCAGCGCGCAGTTCTTTCCCGAAATGATGGCGCTGTCCGGAGATAGCGGGGCCAAACATCTTACCGGTGAATACGCCGATCAGGTCTGCGAGGTGGCGATGGAGGATGCGGGAGTTCTACTCGACCTGGATACGCCGCAGGCGATGGCCGCTTATCTCAAACCCCGGGGCGCCGCAAATTGAGCTGCAAGACGGGATAAGGCCTGATACGTATCCATCGATTGTCAGACCTCGGTAGCCGGGCGTCAGAAGCTCAGATCAGACCCGCAAGCGGCGAAGAGGGATCAGCATACAGCTTTCTGGGCATGCGGCCCGCAAGATAGGCCTCGCGCCCCGCGATCACTGCATGTTTCATAGCGACGGCCATACGAATGGGGTCCCTGGCCTCGGCGATGGCGGTGTTCATCAGCACCCCATCGCATCCCAGCTCCATGGCGATGGCGGCGTCGGACGCCGTGCCAACCCCCGCATCGACAATTACCGGCACCTTTGACTGCTCCACGATAAGCCGGATATTCACCCGGTTCTGAATTCCCAGGCCGGAGCCGATCGGCGCGGCCAGCGGCATGATCGCAGCGCAGCCAATATCCTCCAGCTTTTTTGCAGCGATGGGATCGTCCGAACAATAGACCATCACCTGAAAACCTTCCCTGATCAGCACCGCCGCCGCCTTCAGGGTTTCCTCCATCTCCGGGTACAGGGTTTTCTGATCCCCCAGAACCTCCAGCTTCACCAGATCCCAACCGCCCGCTTCGCGCGCCAGCCGAAGGGTGCGCAATGCGTCATCGGCCGTGAAACAGCCGGCCGTGTTCGGCAGATAGGTGTATTTCTTTGGACTGACGTAATCCACCAGCATCGGCTGGCCCGGATCACTCAGATTCACCCGGCGCACGGCGACCGTGACCATCTCCACCCCCGCGGCTTCGGCGGCGGCGGCATTCTGCGCATAGTCCTTGTATTTGCCCGTGCCAATGATCAGGCGCGAGCTGAACTTCCGCCCCGCCACGATCAGGGGCTTGTCTTCCACGGCATTGCCGCCGCCGATGAAATGGACGATCTCCAGTTTGTCGCCATCGCTGACCAGAACAGAGCCGTAAATCGAGCGGGGCACGATTTCGCGGTTACGCTCCACGGCAATCTTGCGCGGATCGAGCGACAGCGTGCGCAACAGCGCGTCAACGCTCATCGGTCCGGTAAAGCCCCGGGATTCGCCATTAATGGTAATCTGCATCAGTCCTGTTTCTGCTCAATTTCAGAAATGGAAGCATAGCAAACCTGCGCGGCTCACGCCACCGGCAAATACCGGATTTGCAGTTCCGGCGTCACCACCACCAGATTGTTTTTTGGCGCAGGCGTCCAGTCGTCACGATTATCGGTCAACGGCTCCGAGGCGATGATCACCGCATGGGCGCGGCGTTTGGTAGGACGCATACGGTATTCCCCGCCGGCTAGTTCGAACCGCTCGCCGGAGCTTACATACAGAGTCAGGGGATCGGAATCCCGCACCGCCACATATTTAGTGGCGAGCACGCTCTGCCCATCTGTCAGGGCAAAGTTACAGCGTGAGGGAACATCGACGCCGGTTTCCTGCAGCCAGCTCTCGATCTGGAGGACTGTGAAATTCATGGCCTCGATCAGATCGTCCAGAGTGTAGTCCTTGAGCCGCGGCAGAAGCCGGTTCAGAAAAACCGCAAAAGCATGTTCGGAATCGGTGGTGCCATCGATAATTCCGTACACGTGATCGCTGAGCGACGCCCGCAACCGGCGCTTGATCTTTTCGAAACCATTGATGGAGCCGTTATGCATCCACAGGAAACGGTCATATTGAAAGGGATGACAGTTCGCCTCGCTGACCGCAAGCCCTGGCGTCGCCGCCCGCACATGGGCGAAAAAACAGGAAGAGCGGATTTTTTCCGCCAGCCGGTGCAGATTGCGGTTGCTCCAGGCAGGCTGTACGCTGGTGAATACGCAAGGAATCCGGTCCACCTCCGGGGCATACCATCCCACGCCAAAACCATCGCCATTCAGCGGTTCGGCATGTTCACGGGCCTTGAAGCTTTGCTGGATCAGGGATCGCGAAGACCGGGTCAACAGGTCCGACATGAACATTTCGCGCCCCTTGTAAACCAGAAACCGGCACATCTTCCCAGAATCCTTCTTTCCCTGGCGTTTCCGGTCAGGATTCTGCGGAACAAATCTTAATACCCTATTGCGTAGACGCGAAAGGCATTAAACATTAATTTTCATGCGTCAACACAGAGGCGTCGAATCGCATGCATAAAAACAAGCGGATTTCCGGGATTTCCGGCCATTTGTCGCGCCGCCGTTTCCTGCAGGGCGCAGCGGTGGGGATCAGTCTCGCCGCTCTACCGAAATTCGCCGGCGCGGCGGAAGAAAAACGGCTCAATTTCTATAACTGGGACACGTATATCGGAGAGACGACCCTGGCGGATTTTACCAGCGCCACGGGTGTAGACGTAAAAATGGACCTGTTCGCCGATAATGACGAGCTGTTTGCAAAACTGCGTTCCGGCAATCCCGGCTATGACGTGATCGTGCCCAGCAGCAACTGGGTGGCGCGGATGATCGAGGCCAAAATGCTGATGCCGCTGGAACATGATAGAATTCCAAATATCAGACATATCACGCCGCGCTTTCTGCAGGACACATCCTTTGATCCGGGCCGCAAATACAGCCTGCCCTATATGTGGGGAACGGTCGGCATCGGGTACCGCAAGTCGAAAGTAAAATCCGTGCCGGATAGCTGGAAATGGCTGTATGACTCGGATGTCTATTCCGGCCGGATCGCCATTCTGTCGGAATGCGATCAGATGCTGGGCGGCGCGCTGAAATATCTGGGCTATTCGCTGAACTCCACTGACGATAAGGAGCTGGCCGCCGCCGAAGCGCTGCTGATCCGGCAAAAACGGCATATCAGGGCTTTCGCCGAGGACAACGGGCAGGATTTGCTGGCGTCCGGCGAAGTGGATCTGACCATGGAATGGAACGGCGATATCCTACAGCTCATGTCCGAGGATGACGATATAGGTTATGTGGTTCCCAAAGAAGGATTTCTGCAATGGGAAGATACTGTGGCGATAGCGGCGGGCGCCCCGCATCCGGAAAACGCCCTCGCCTTCATCAATTTCATCCACGATCCCGAGGTGAATAAGGGCATCGCCAGGACCGTGCAATACGCCACCCCCAATCAGACCGCCGTCGAGGGAATGGATGCGGCCTACAGAGCCAACCCGGCGATTTTTCCGCCTCCCGAGGTGCTGGCCCGGGGCGAGACGATGAATTATCTGGGCGAGGGCGCCATCAGCCAGCGCGAGGAAATCTGCACCCGCATTCTGGCGTCGTAATTGTGGCGATGGAGGAGTGGCGAAAATCGCGCCTGATGTTCTGGGCCAGTTTTACGCCGCCAACCTTGTGGCTGCTGGTCTTTTTCGTGTTTCCCCTCTCCCTCGTCTGGGCGTTCAGCTTTGGCGAAAAATCCGGAATATTGGAGATTGAGGTCAACGGCACGCTGGCCAATTACGCCCGCGCCCTGGAGCCGCTTTATCTGGGGATATTCACCAAATCGCTGTGGCTGGCGGCGCTCACGACGCTAATCTGCCTGATA
>DMKG01000224.1:1918-8464 GCA_003454415.1 Alphaproteobacteria bacterium | reverse complement strand
AAATTGCTCTCGAACATGCAGCGCTGCGGCCCGAAGCAATCGATCGTGTGCAGATAATAATCGCGGGTGGCTTTGGCCAATTCCTCGGAGGTTGGCGGAAGCGCGTTCTTGTGCCAGCCAAAACCGTTAAGCGGCATATTCAGGCCGCCAATCTTCACATTGACATTCGGGCATCTGGCCAGTTCCGCCATATCTTTTTTCCATTGCTGGAAGATTTCCGCCTGTTTGCCTGCATACGGCCCGACCGCCATGGGACCGCCAAAATGATCAAGAATGATGGTCAGATCCGGCAGGGCGCGGGCGAAATCCGTGAGTTCGGGAATCTGCGGGTGATAGAAAAATGCGTCAAAGGTCATACCCCGTTTGATAAGCTCTTTTGCGCCTTCGCGAAAGCGGCTATCCCCCATCATCCCCTTGAAGCAGCCGGCGAAGTTATGAACCTCTTCATGGGGATCCCAGGCCGTGATGTGACGGATGCCGCGAAAGCGCCGGGGCGCCGCTTCCTGGTGCGCATCCAGCACTCCGCCAACTGCGGCGCCCAGCATCAGATCGGCGTGACCGGCGATGCCAAGGCAGGCGCGCATTGGCCCGTAAATGCCGCTGGCGCTCTGCGCCGCCACCCCGTTGACGAACTCCGTCTCTCCGACCGGCCGCAACTCCTCCGGCCCATCCGCCCGGTACATCGCGCCGCATTGCAGGAACACGGTGGCCACCACATTATGGCCGCTATTCGTATCCTCCAGAAGCTGATCCAGAAAATAACGGTTTCCGGGCGTATCCCAAAGATGATGATGCGGATCGACAATGGGTAATTCCGGCTCCAGCGGAGCCTCTTTTACCTGGGCCAGCCACTGGTCCTGCTCCCTGATCTGCCGCATGAGCCTTCCTCCCTGCTGTTGTATTTGTGCCTTATCCGGTCAATAGAATAGTGCCGCTCAGCCAGAATGCGCTAGCTAAAGGTCTGAAGCTATGTCAGATAGCTAGCAACCCAGCCAAAGCTAAACTATTTATCTGTCTGATGCATTTTTCAACAGCAGAGTGAAGAGCAATAACCGTGCACCGTCGTGATTTTCTTGCCGCACTGGCCCTATCTCCCTTTTTCGGCATACTCCCCGTCAAGGGGCAGACCGGGATGACAGATCAGAACGGGGTGGATCTTTCTGACGATGGTTTCTCTATGAAACTGTCGGACCCTGTGCCCTTCAGTCCTGACGCGGTCCGTAAACGGGCGCAGAGACTGGCGTCGAAAAAATTCTCGCCTCCCACCCTGACCCTGCCAAAAGTGCTGGAAAACCTCACTTATGACCAATATCGCGACATCCGTTTCCGGCCGGACAAGGCCGTGTGGCGCGCGGAGGGCCTGCCCTTTCAAATGCATATGTTCCATTCCGGTTTTTTCTACATGCAGCCGGTCAGCATCAACCTGGTGAATAACGGCGAGGCACGCAAATTATTGTATTCACCCGATTATTATTCCTTTGGACCCAGCGTGCAGCCGCCACCGCCCGGATATGATCTGGGATTTGCGGGCTTTCGCATTCACAGCCAGATCAACACAGAAGACTATTTCGATGAAGTCATCGTCTTTCAGGGTGCGAGTTATTTCCGCGCAGTCGCGAAAAATCAGCACTATGGACTGTCGGCGCGCGGGCTGGCGCTCGATACTGCCGAGCCCACAGGCGAGGAATTCCCCCTCTTTCGGGCTTTCTGGGTCGAAACTCCGCTGGCCGGCGCCAGTTCTATCGTCGTGCACGCGCTCCTGGACAGCCAGAGCACCACTGGCGCCTACCGTTTCACCATCCGCCCTGGCGAAATTACCGAAATGGATGTTGAAATGACGCTGTACCCGCGCACGAATCTCAGTAATCCGGGATTCGCGCCCCTGACCAGCATGTTCTATTTCAGCGCCTCAGACAGGCTGGGAGTAAATGATTTCCGTCCGGCCGTACATGATTCGGAAGGTCTGTCCATTCACAACGGCCGGGGAGAATGGCTCTGGCGGCCCCTGTCCAATCCCGCCATATTGCAGTCCAGCGCTTTCGTAGACCATAGTCCCCGTGGGTTTGGCCTTATGCAGCGCAATCGCAAGTTCACCCAGTTCGAGGATCTGGAAGCGCGTTACGAACGCCGTCCCAGCCTTTGGGTGGAGCCGATCGGCGACTGGGGGGCTGGAGCCGTTCATCTGATCGAAATCCCCTCCAATTCCGAAATCAATGACAATATCGTCGCGTTCTGGCGCCCATCCGATCCCATACCGGGCGGTTCTGAATTCGTGCTGAATTACCGGCTGCAATGGTGCAATGAGCCTTCCGACGGCCCCGATGTCGCATTGGTGACTTCTACCCGTGTCGGCACAGGCTGGGAATCGGAAACACGGCTGTTTGTCATTGATTTTGTAGGCAAGCCGCTCGATACTTTGCCAGAAGGCGCGGTTCCCGAAGCCGATGTCTGGGCGTCAGAAGGCAAGATCCTCAATATCGTCGTTCAGCCAAACCCTGAAATCAAGGGGTGGCGCCTCAGCTTTGAAGTCGACACTGGCGAAGCCCAGACGGTGGAAATGCGCACCTATCTGAAGAACAAGACGGATCGGCTTTCGGAGGTCTGGGTCTACCGGTGGACGGCCTGACGCCGGCCCTCTGTTCCCCAAAACAAGATATGCGTGATGCTTACGCCGCTGCCGCCTGAAACCCCTGCGGAAATGCCCGCCCAGCCTCTCTGGCGTTGGGACAAGTCTGCTGCGCGCCCATCCGCTCCGCCTGGAATGCGGGCGCTGGTTCGGCGAAGCGCGCTGATTTCTCTCACCCTGATACTGGCTGTCTGGGCTTCCTACGGAATGTATCAGGTGATGTCCGTGAATTCGCTGACTTCGCTGCAGGTCCTGATCCTGATCCTGTTCGTACCGAATTTCACCTGGATTGCCTTCTGGTTCGTCAGCGCAATACTGGGATGTATACAGCTCCTGCGCCCCCAGCCCGTGCTGCGCGTGCCGAAACTTGCGCCTGGAACCTCCATGATCCTCAGCAAACGGACGGCCCTGCTGGTTCCAACCTATAATGAACCGCCGCACCGCATCTACGCCAATGTTCAAGCGATGTATGAAGCGCTGCAGGAAATGGGCGCGCTCCGCTCTTTCGACTTTTTCATCCTGAGCGACACGACGGATGCCGCAATCTGGCTGGAGGAAGAGGAAGGCTTTCGTGACCTGCGCGCAAGAACAGGAGGCGAAGCGAATCTGTTTTACCGTCACCGTCCGGAAAACATTGCGCGCAAATCCGGAAATATTGAGGATTTCTGCCGCCGCTGGGGCCTGAACTACGATCACATGATCGTGCTGGACGCAGACAGCCTGATGACTGCAGAGGCCATTATCCGGCTGGCGGCCACCATGGAAATTCATCCCGAGGCAGGCGTCATCCAGAGCGCGCCGCAACTCATCAATGGCGGCACCCTGTTTGCGCGCCTGCAGCAGTTCGCCAGCCATGCCTATGGTCCGGTGGTGGCCGCCGGACTGGCCTACTGGCATATGGGAGATGGTAATTACTGGGGACATAACGCGATCATCCGCACACGCGCCTTTCTGGAAAGCGCAGGCCTGCCGGCATTGCCTGGCCGTGCGCCATTTGGCGGGCACATTCTCAGCCATGATTTCGTCGAGGCCGCCCTGATGCGCAGGAAGGGCTGGAAGGTCTACATGGCGGAGGAAATCGGCGGAAGCTATGAGGAAAGCCCACCCAGCCTGATCGATTACGCCGGGCGTGACCGGCGATGGTGCCAGGGCAATATGCAGCATATGGCGGTGTTACCTGTGCGGGGTCTGCACTGGCTCAGCCGGATGCATCTCGGCCTTGGGATTTACGGCTATCTGGCCTCGCCCATATGGCTGACGTTCCTTCTGGTCGGCGTGCTGCTGACCCTGCAGGCCTTTTATATCCGGCCGGAATATTTCACCAGTGAATTCCAGATTTTCCCCGCCTGGCCGGTGATCAATCCGCAACTGGCGGCATGGCTTTATGGCATCACCATGGCCGTTTTGCTGGGCCCGAAGATACTGGGCGCGATGCTGCTGATGCGACGCCGCGCGAATCCGGCCGGATTTGGGGGCCGGTGGCGGATCCTTATCGGCCTCTTCCTGGAAACGCTTCTATCCTCACTGACCGCGCCCGTGATGATGCTGATCCAAACCTCTGCGGTATTCGGTTCTCTGGCCGGACGCGACATTGGCTGGCGCACCCAAAGGCGCGGCGATGACCGGGCGCCCTTGCGTGAAATCATACAGCGCCACAGCGGCCACACGTTTCTTGGCGTGGCGCTTGGCGTATCGTCCTATGCGGTGTCGCCCCTGCTGCTGGCGTGGATGTCGCCTGTCGTGCTTGGCCTGGTGCTGGCCATTCCGCTTTCGGCGATGGGGGCAAGTTACCGTTACGGACAGGGGCTGGCGCGTGCGGGACTTCTTCTGACGCCGGAGGAATCATGTCCGCATCCGATTATTATCCGGTCACGGAAGATTATGGAAGAGCTTTCACTGAAAGGCGCGCCAACGGACGACCCGTTGAAGCGTATCGCCACGGACGCCGATTTAAGGGCATTGCACCTTGCCATGCTCCCGGCGCCGCGCGCCCGCGTCAAGGGAGAGGTGAATACGGATCTCGTCGTGGCGATGGCCAAACTGCAGCAGGCCGACACCCTCCAGGAGGCCATCCGTTTCCTTTCGGCAAGGGAAAAACTGACGGTGCTGGGCAGCAAGGAAGGCATTGACCGGCTGGTGCGTCTTGCCCAGGCGCGGCACGCCGCGCAATAAGTCTGTTTCAAGCGCGCAAACGCCGCCTTTGATCACCTGCCTCACAGCTTCATACCGAAATGATGGGATGGCCCCATTAAATCATGGGGCGCCCCTGGGCCCGTATTCTTCAGGCTGATCTCACGGGGAATTACCGGAGGCTGCACCCTCCGTGTTCAAATGCCTGCCGCCCGTCTGGGCTCTGACTTCCAGGACCCGCAAACGGGCTTTCAGATCCACCATATCCTGTTCAATCGCCATAAGCCGTTCGGATAGGGAGCCGAGATTGCTGTTGATATCGTAGCGCAACCCTTTAAGTTCGTTTTCGACCGTCTGCACGGAGACCGGCGCTCCCATTTGGGCGCGGATACGCATGGCGCGTTCGGTATCTTCCTGCGCAAGAACCTCTCCCGTCATCCCCAGCAAGACCACTGCCCCAATCAGGCCGGCAGAGCAATGGGCATATACGGCCTTTTTCATTTTTTTACTTCCTGCCGTTCAAACGGTTTCCTCAAACAATTCCCGGCCAATCAGCCAGCGTCTGATTTCGCTTGTCCCGGCGCCAATCTCGTACAGTTTCGCATCCCGTAGCAGGCGCCCGGCGGGATAATCGTTGATATAGCCATTACCGCCCAGCGTCTGGATGGTCTCCAGCGCCATCCATGTGGCTTTTTCCGCCGCGTACAGGATCGCGCCCGCCGCGTCCTTGCGGGAGGTTTCACCGCGGTCACACGCCTTTGCCACGGCATAGACATAGGCGCGGCAGGCGTTCATGGTCGTGTACATGTCCGCGAGCTTGCCCTGCATGAGCTGGAAAGCGCCTATAGGCTGGCCGAACTGTTTGCGCGTATGAACATAGGGGACCACCAGGTCCATGCAGGCTCGCATGATGCCCAGTGAGCCAGAGGCGAGCACAGCCCGCTCATAATCGAGGCCGCTCATCAGGACGTTTACGCCTTTTCCCTCGCCCCCCATGACATTTTCCTCAGGCACCTCGCAATCCTGGAAAATCAGTTCGCATGTGCCGGAGCCCCGCATGCCGAGCTTGTCAAGCTTGGGACCTGTGGAGAACCCTTTGAAGTCCCGCTCTATGATAAAGGCGGTGATGCCGCGCGGCCCTGCCTTGGGATCCGTCTTTGCGTAGACTACAAGAACATCGGCGTCGGGCGCATTGGTGATCCAGAATTTCGTGCCGTTGAGAAGATAATGGCCGCCCTTTTTTTCCGCCCGCAGTTTCATCGAAACCACGTCGGACCCGGCCTCCGGCTCGCTCATGGCCAGCGACCCCACATGCGCGCCGCTGATCAGTTTGGGCAGATAGCGCCGTTTCTGCGTTTCGCTCCCCACCCGGCGGATCTGGTTGACGCACAGATTGGAATGCGCCCCGTAAGAAAGGCCGACACTGGCGGAGCCGCGGCTGATTTCCTCCATCGCCACCACATGGTGCAGATAACCCATGCCCGCTCCGCCATACTCCTCTTCGACGGTAATGCCCAGCAGTCCAAGGTCACCCAGTCGGGGCCACAGATCGCGGGGAAATTCATTACTGCGGTCGATCTCTTCGGCGCGCGGCGCCACTTCGCTGGCGGTAAAGGCCGCCACGCTGTCGCGCAGCATGTCCGCAGTTTCCCCAAGATCGAAATTGAATGGCGGCAGGCTGTTGGAAAGCATCGGACAATCCTGATGAGTGGATGGGCTAGTATGGTGGATTTGAAGTTGCCGCTATTAAATGCGGCGGATGCTTACAGCAACTTCAAATCCTTAAACCA